>NZ_JBJUDF010000151.1:0-3564 GCF_046067725.1 Planktothrix sp. | reverse complement strand
AAGCCATAATCAATTGTTTGTCAAATCCCTATAACCTTTGTAATTGAGCATAATTAATATCTGATTTTTGGAGGTAAATTAAGGATGATATTTTATTCTATACAATCTCATCACCCTATTAGTATCTGTTGATATTGCAATGATGGACTTATTCTTCAGTTTGTTGTTGAGCATAATTCAGATTCTTTTGATATTCTATAACCTTTTTTTGAGCAATTTCATAATTAGGGTCAGATAAAGGAGTTGATTTCATCATATCAATAGCACCTTGCCACTCATTGGCAACTACATTCCACTCTTCTTTAGATTTTGCAGATTGAGCTAAAGTGGCTGCACGGGTAGCTTTATTAACAGCTTCTCGAAAATAATTAACTGGAATTGATGAATTTTCAGGTGAAGGAGAAGCAGTAATAAGACTAGACTCTTGTGGAGAATCTAAAGTGTTAGGATAATTTTTGGGTAAAAATAAAATAGAATAAATGCTTAATATTAAGGCAATAAACCCGATTAAACAAGAACCTATCGCTAAATTTTGGTTCAACTGAACATTATTTTTAAATGTAGCTAAAAAAACGTTAGTTTCCTCTAACCTTTTTTCTAAATTTTCTAACTGAGTTTTGTTTTGTTCAATTTCAGATTCAGTCTGATTTCCGGTTTCGCTAATTTTAGTCAAAATATCTTGATCCTTTTTGATTAAAACATTAAAATTTTCATTCCAATATTTCTTATATTCTTGATAATCATTCGATAGAGACTTAATTTGTTGTTGAGTCTGATCTAAATTAATAGAGTTTTTGAATAATTGGTCTTGATACTTTATTGATAATTGATCTAATTCTTGCTTGATTTGAGCTAAATCATCAATGACTTTCGCTGCTTCTTGAAAGCGTTTTTGTAGTTTAGCTAGTTCGTTTTCAACTGAATTCATGGTTTAATTTCCTTATGGTTTTAAAAGATGATTCAGGTTTTTAATCCCTGGTTTAAGAGAAATACAAGCTTCACAGATTTGAGTCATTGCCTGAATTTTATGAATTAATTCATCATCTAAATTAACTAATTTGTCTGTTGTATTGTTTTCTAAAACTTCTATTGTATTCAATTGATAGATTTGTTTTAACTCAGGTAATAAATTTTGCAAAATAGAATCTAATTTATCATTATAAAACTTGGGAAACTTAGAAGCAACATCTCGAACATCAGAATATTTTAATGATTTTGGCTTTTCCCATAATTCTTGGTAAATCAATCGATTTTCAGTAAAAACTAAACCCATTTTCCCTGAACCGAACATACTTTGATCTACAAATGCTAAGACTCTTTCCCCTGGTTCAAGATTAGCATATTTATAAAGTGCGTTTGCCAGTTTATCGAGAGGAATATTCGGAGCTAAAAAATATTCATCGCTGGGTTCTGAGAAATAATAGTTAAAAACGTTTAAGAGATCATGAGTTTGATGTTCTAATAATGTATAAAGCCTAGCTTCTATTTGTTTAAGTAACTGTTTCGGATTATTTTTTTGGTTTTTCAATAATTGATAAATTCCCAACCCTGCAACCCCAGCAATTAAAGCGACCCCTCCTGTCATAACGCCCACACCACCCAAAGCCGACATAATCGCACTATAAGCCGCCGCCCCAGATAAGGTGCTAATGGCTGTTCCTGTACCCGCGACACCAAAAGCCCCCACCGCAGCCCAAGCCGTTGCAAGAGTCGCCGCGCTGGTTAATGTTCCTGCAACCGCAGCAATACCTAAATTCACTCGATCTTGTGTGTCCATTTGAGAAACAGATACAATTGACACTAAAGCGGCTGCTCCAATTAATGCCGCCCCTCCTGTGACAACGGCTAACCCGCCTAACATTCCTAAACCTCCTGCTGCAACAGAACCTCCTCCTAAAGCCGCGAGTGTTGCGTTGGTCGCGGCTCCACCTGCTAAACCTCCAATTGCAACTTTGGTTCCGGCCTGTACTCCTAAATTCCCCAAAACTGCATGAGCGTTTGGAACAATTTGAGCCGCTGTTCTAACAGACTTAGTAACTGTTTTTACCTTATCTATAATATCTTCTGGGTTTTCTTGATTCTTTTGCTCAAAAACTCGCTCTGAGGCTAACTTATAAATAATTTTGCATTCTTCTGGAATATCTGAGCCTATAACTAATTCATCTAATTTAAGTAATTGCTGAAGGTCAGTAATTTTTTGATTATCTCGAACTTGAATATAAACTGATAAATATTTTTCTTGGTCGTCTTCTGATAAAAAATTTCGTTCAATTAAATCAAGAATAAATAATTCGGTTGTTAGTGCTTTGGATTTTATACTAGCAGTTAAATATCTTTGTTTAACTACTATTGGGATATTAGAATTAGTAATAATTGAATCCAGATCGTTAAGATGATTTAGCTCACTAATAGCTTCACCTGCTCTAACAGATTGATAAATTCCTCTTAAGGCTTGTTTTTGATCGTCAGAAATATGAGCAGATTCTAACGCTTTTTCTAAAGATAGCTCTATCCAGAGTAAGCGATAATTTTCACTGGCTAACTGATATTTTTGAAAAAATTCAGAATCTAAATTTTTCTGATTACTGATAACAATAAAATCTAATAAATCAATAGCTGCTATATCGTCATTTAACTGCCCCGATGTTATGTTTTCATAAGCTTGTATACATCTAATTTTGCTATCACGCTTAATCTCTAAATCCCTAAATAAATTGTTAATAATTTTTGGATAATGATTATTTTTATCGTATAAAGTATGGAGAATTAACAGAGCATCATTCTGAGCTAAACCCGTTTTTTTTAATCTGAGTTTATATCCTTCTTGAAGTTGAGCAGGAATTGTAACATTATAGGATTTTCCTGAACGCAGAGTTACTTTTTGGTTTCCACCCTGACTGGCAATCTGGTTAGAAATAAAAATGTGATAAATTTCTTCTGACATAAATGGCTTCAATATTCCCTTGAAGAGACATAGTAACTTGAGATTGATTAATTGTCATCAGTAAATTTACGGAAAAATACATCCCGTTATTTATAAGTAAATTTACGGAAAAAAATCCTCTTATTCCTAAAGTTATACCCGGAAGCTCAACAGAGACATTAGACAAGTTGCCATTCCTTAAACCCATAACCCATTATGAATCAAACCACTGATTAACTTTTTGTAACCAAGGACTAACCGAAGACATCCTAGAAAAATTACTTGCTGATGAATCCTAAACTCATTGTTATAGATACTAATGTTTTCCCGTTTACAATAAATATATCAAGGAGATTAAGTTTATTATTTTGATTTTAGTCATTGAGTAGTGCTGAAGCACAACAACGAGAGTTTACCAAATATGTTCTAAGTTTAAGGTAAATTGAGGTAAAATATTTTCTCCTGATAACGTTGATGGATTTTCTAATATTTCTACATCTTGATTGGGTCGATAGATTTCTACGGTTTTGGTTTGAGGATCAATTAACCATCCTAAACGAGTTCCGTTTTCTTGGTATTCTTTCATTTTCTTTTGAATAGTTTTGAGATGATCGCTTGGAGAACGTAATTCAATCACAAAA
>NZ_JBJUDF010000150.1:0-18808 GCF_046067725.1 Planktothrix sp. | reverse complement strand
ATCCACAATTTCTCCAATGCGATCGCGTTCTAATCCATCACTACACCCTGGACGAGAACCGCCACCAATGATTAATTTTAAGTTAGGGGAATGGCGAAATTTAGACTCTGCCATTGCTCGAACCAAGGTTTCAATGCCTTTTCGGGGGTCAAATCGACCCATATAAAATACAATTTTATCTTCAGGATTTAACCTTAACTTTTCTCTAGCATCGGTCTTGGAAACTTTACCCAAGGTATTAATATTAGTTCCACAGGGAATAATATCAATCTTGCCCAGTGGAGATACTAATTCCCGTAAAAATTGTTGTTCTTGGGGGCTAGTGGCAACAATTCGTTCTGCGGTTTCTAAACAAAGTTGATCAATATTTAATCGAGTTTGAGCAATCTGAGGAATATCAGGAACCGATTGATATTTAACAATTCCGATTGAATGATAGGTATGAACTTGTCGTAGAGGGTAACGTTTTTTTAATTCTAATCCCACCCAACCCGATAACCAATAATTAGTATGAATTAATTCATATTCAATCCCCGTTTCAGTTTTAAAGGCTTGAAATTTATCAACAAATTCTAATAAATAGGGAAACCCTTGATCTCTGGGAATAAATTCTTCTGGGCCAGCAATTAATCGAATGGTGCGACAATTAGGACTATGGTTAACAATTAAGGGTTGCTCTGGATGACTTCTACGGGTGAACATATCTACTGGCCATCCTAAAGTCGCTAACGCCTCCCCGACTTGACGGACATAAACATTTTGTCCTCCAGCTTCCTCCTGTCCAATGGCAATGTCGGGATCGCCATGAATTGAAATTAATGCTACGGGTGTTCGCGGTTGAAATGTCATAGACAGAAAATTAAACAGATCTCAACAGGGAGGAAGGCTAACAACCCCCATTACACCGCAACAGGGGTAATTTTCTTCGGAAGGCATCGGACATCTCGGCGAGTTTTGCCGTTGAACTGAAAAAATCAGTCAAAATTGTTTTACTATTTTATCACTAATTGCGCTTTTTACTGTTTATGGAGAACCAGTCAGAGTTCAATGGTTGAATGGAGAACCAGAATGTCTTTGAGGAGATGAATCTTGGATTTGTTATTAATTTCATGATTAACCCTTAACCGGACTTCAATCAAATTCCTGAAAATTTAGCTTGTTTCTGATCAAAAAATTCACTGGGATATCTAATCTCCTTTGATGGCATCTCAGACTCAACTTGATATACTAGAGAATCAGATTTTCTTCGACTTTCGTTTACGGTTATATCCTTTAGATGAATTTTAAACAAATTTTACCCTTTTTTCCATCTACTGTTAGCCATTGGTCGAGGGAAGCTCGATGGTTACATTGGATTACCTTTCTCTGGTTATTTGTCGGTTTAATTATCATGTTTTCTGCTTCCTATCCAATAGCTTATGCCGAACAGGGGGATGGATTATATTATTTTAAACGTCAATTAATTTGGACAGTTGTAGGACTGGCTGGATTTAGTTTTATTGTTCAATCTTCACTGCGATTTTGGTTAAAAATTGCTCAATGGGGAGTTTTAATTGTTCTAGGATTATTATTTTTAACTTTAGTTCCCGGTTTAGGAACAACTATTAATGGTGCAACGCGCTGGATTTCGATTGGGCCAATTCCCATTCAGCCATCCGAGTTAATGAAGCCGTTTTTAGTGCTACAAAGTGCACGTTTTTTTGGGAATTGGTTTCGTTTAAATTGGCAAGTTCGGTTGGTTTGGTTGGGAATTTTTGGGGTGGTATTATTATCCATTTTATTGCAACCCAACTTAAGTACCACAGCCTTGTGTGGCATGACCCTTTGGTTAGTGGCTTTAGCAGCCGGATTACCTTTTTCCTATTTAGGAGGAACTGCTTTAGGAGGAATACTTTTAGCCACCTTAAGTATTAGTATTAAAGAATATCAAAGACGTCGGGTTTTATCGTTTTTAAATCCTTGGGCAGATCCGATGGGGGATGGATATCAATTGGTGCAAAGTCTTTTAGCAGTGGGTTCTGGTGGTTTTTGGGGCACAGGATTAGGATTATCTCATCAAAAATTATATTATTTACCGATTCAATATAGTGATTTTATTTTCTCGGTTTATGCGGAAGAATTTGGCTTTATCGGCGGGGTTTTATTATTACTATTATTAGTGATTTATGGAACCCTAGCTCTACGAGTTGCAATGAAATCAAGACAGATTGAACATCAATTAGTCGCCATTGGCGTGATGGTTGTCATGGTCGGACAATCCTTATTAAATATAGGGGTCGCAACGGGTGCTTTACCAACAACAGGTTTACCGTTACCATTGTTTAGTTATGGGGGAAGTTCCATGATTGCCAGTCTAGCTTTAGCCGCGTTATTAATTCGAGTAGCCAGAGAAGGAAATGAAGCGGAGGTGATTTCTTTATCTGACCATCGTTTAACTCAAAATAAACATCGCAGAAAGGAACGAACACCCAGGCGTTAAATCTTTTCTTCTAAGGAATAATTCACAGCCATATGAGAACTGGGGTTCAAATTAATAGCCTGAGAATGACTTTCAACTCCCCTAGACGATTAGTTCTGAACCCCATTAGAGATTAGATTTCTTCTCCCTAGATGTTAGGGTTTTTTCATCTCACGAGCAAGATTGCGAAACATATCCATGCTGCTATCTGCACGACGACGTTCCGCTTTGCTGGAAGATTCCTCCGTCACCTCACTAGAAATCGTGTTAGTGAAACCAGTCGGGGTTCCAGTTGCTGATGGTGAAGTCTCAACCTCAACTGGAAAGGTCTTTTTCACCGGAGCCATGTTTTTGAATCTGTCCACATCTCCAAGACCTTTGGCTGCATCACCATCCAGATAGAAACTGTCTCCGGTTGCTTCCTGAGAGTTAGAGTCTTCTTTTTTGCCAAACAAGCCAAACAGTCCTGCCATGTTATTTTCCTAGTGATTAGAGTTGCCAATGGTTTTAAGTTATGTAAAATCTTATCAAAAAGTGTTACCACTCTCATCTTGAAATTTTAGATCGACCTCAGCCGTTATGATCTAACCGTCCTTTTTGCGGTTGCTTGAGGAAAATATCTCATTTAAAAAATAAAAAAATTTATAAGACCAAGGTGGGAGATTGAAAACGAGTGTGTCTTCAGACCTGAGAGTGTCAAACAAAAAATAATTATTATTTTTCTTGTCTACAAAACAGAAAAACCTAGAATCTTAACTTTTAGATGGAATGACTCGTCGATTTCTAAGCCTGTGTTTATCATCTTCTAGGGTATATTCTTCTAAATCATCATCTTGAGTGGAAAGAGAATCTAATTGAGTTTGGATACCTTGGAGGGTTGCTTCCGTCACTTGTAAACAATCTTGTAGATCATAAACAATATCCTGAGCTTCAGCAATTTTAGCATAAAATTCAGGAATAAAATCATCTTTTAAAGCATCCAACTTTTGAGAGAACCTACGATTATTTTGGGTGACTTTAAAAAATAAAATTAAAATACTCAAAACACTCGCACTCGGAACTACAACTGCTAATAAAATCCATGCTGTTAATAAAGGATTAACCCGTCTTAAGCTTTGGGAAACTTCCGCTTCAATTAACTCTCGAATTAAAAGGCGATCGCTACTAAAATAAACTTGAAACATAGATTTTTTTTCAATTAATTTTTCAGGATCAGGCACTTTAAGATCAAAAGGTACAATTTCAAAACAGTTAAAATAAGAATAGAAAAGCAGAATAAATTTTAAAATCGTCATAATTTTTCAATAATTAACCATCAATCTTTAAATTTTTGAATTTTTCGTTTTGTCGAATTGGATCAAAATCCGGTTCCCGTTTCACTAATTTTTGACAAGCATCAGGATTTAATCGTATGGCTCGTTTTAAATTTTCTAAGGATAATTCAACATGACCTTGAACCGCGTAACAACGAGCTTTATTATACCAAATTCTATAAAAATCTGGACGGATTTTTGCCGCTTTATTATAAGCTGAAATAGCTTGATCATATTTTTTAATTTTAGCTAAAGCAAAACCGTGATTATTCCAAGCATCCATATAATTCGGTTTAAATTCAATTGCTTTTTGATAGGATAAAATAGCAGCATCATAATGATGTAATTTTCCTAAAGCCACCCCGCGATTATTCCAAGCATCAGCATAATAATCCCGTAATTGAATCGCTCTTTCATAGGATGCGATCGCTTCATGATAGCGTTGTAGTCGTGTGAGAGCAACCCCACGATTATTCCAAACTTCAGCTAAATCGGGTTTCAATTCTAAAGCTTGATCATAGGTTTGAATGGCGGCTTCCAAATTACCCTGTAAAAACAATTGATCTCCCTGTTTAGCCAAAGAAACCGCTTGTTTGAGATCTTCCTCAAAGGTAGAACTAGAAAGTTCTTGTTGAGAAGATTCAGTTTTTAATTCTGGAGTTTCTGATAACAATTCAGTAGAAGATTGAACCTGAACCAGAGGAACTTCAACGGGGAGATTATTTTCAGTTTCCCCAGAAGATGAAAACATCACAGGAATTAAAACCTCTTTAGCATCATCAGTGGGATGAACCGTTTCTGATGGAGTCGAAATACGATTAGTTTGACTTTCAGATATTGATTCCGGTTGAATTACTGTTGGAACTCCATTTTGAGGAGGTTGTTCAACCCAAACTGCTTCAATCACAGGTAACGGCGTTTGAGTGGTTAAGGTTTGTAAGGTTTCATGAGCTAAATCATTTTTATTTTGTAATTGGTGTAAAATCAATTTAGCATCTGTAAGTACCCGATCCATCTCCATTAACGTATCAACTTTTAAACTTTCGATTTCTTGTTCAGCTATGGCGGTTTGTTGCGCTAATTTCCTTAACAAAACCCAAACCCCACAGGCTGCAATTGTATTCAAAAGTAATAATAAAAGTAATACTAAGCTTAATAATCCTAGATGACGACGAAAGGTATTATCCACTTGAGTTTCAACTAAATCTTGGATCTCCTTTTCCTGTAGCGAAGATTGCGATACCGTTTGGTTTTGAGCCAAGGGTACAGCAAAGGACGGTGCCGATAAAGCCGTGAAAAAGAGTAAAATAGTTGCAGTAGCGATCCGACTCCCTAAAGCAGATGGCTTAGGTGTGTGCTTCCCCACTGTCCCAAACAGACAAAAGCTCAAGATAATCGCAAATTCGTGTTTGTTTTTCATAACATCTAAGCAAGAATGGAGAAAAATGAAATGGGAGATGCCCTGAATCAAATTATCGAAGAACAGAAAGAATTAAGAAATACTATCATGTCTGAGTGGATCGAGATCGGGACGATTGTTGCAGCCCACGGGTTAAGAGGTGAAGTGCGGGTTTACCCGAATTCGGATTTTCCTGAACGGTTTCTCGAGCCGGGAACCCGATGGTTATTGCAACCAGGGAAAACAGAACCTGAACCGGTGGAATTGTTGAGCGGCTATTTCATGCCCAATAAAGGAATTTATGTTGTTGAAATCGAGGGAATTGAAAATCGAGATCAGGCGGAAGCTTTACAAGGTTGTCCGTTGTTGATTACCGATCAAGATCGTCCCTATTTAGAAGAAGATGAATTTTATGTTTTAGATTTGATTGGATTAGAAGTTTTTGATCAACTCAAAGCTGAACTGATTGGTAAAGTGGTAAATGTCATTCCCGCCGGAAATGATTTACTCGAAGTCGAGTTAAATTCTCTTCAACCCACCCCAGAAGTTACTGAGACTGAACCCACCCCAGAGCCTTCTGGTCGTCAATCCAAACATAAACGGAAACTGAATCAACCTAAAACCGTTTTGATTCCCTTTGTTAAAGAAATTGTGCCGATTGTGGATTTAGAGCAAAAACGGATTGAAGTCATACCTCCTCGTGGGTTAATTGACGACTAATTGAGCAAGAACCTGGCTATTTTCATAACTGTCTTCCTTGAAACTAACCTAATTCTCAACAGAACGATACAATGCAGTGTGATAGACTCTAATCTTGCTGTCTGAGATCTTGCCATGACTGACCTAATTAACGATTCATTAGACAATCTACCCCGCGAGGTTAGGGTTAACCAACTTCGCAATTTGATTGAAACCCTGCATATTGCTGATGAAATTGCTACTAAAGGCTACTTAATCAGTAGCTCTGAACTGGCTGATCTCATGGATATTAACGCCAGCGCTGTGACCAGTCGAGGAGATAATTGGGCATGGCGTAACTGGGAAGTATCCAGAGTGCGGCGAGAAGGTAATCAAATTCTCTGGCAATTAGAACGAGTAGACTAACGGTTGGCTGACCGTTGATGGTTTATTGTCGAGCGCTTATTGAGTGATGTTCTGCCCTGTTATAGCACTACGCTATAATGGGGCAAAATATCATTTTGATGCCTAAACTTCCGTCTTTTGATGGGAACATCGTTTTTGTCTAAAAGATTCTGTTAGCGAGTACGCTATTTTAAAATTCTGTTTTTATGTATTTTCTCTAACACAGGACATAACTTCACAGCGTTCATTACCTTAGCTTGTCCAGTAGCACTCAAAAATCCCCTTGAACTGATCAACTCACTAGCATTAAAAGGAAACGCAGCCGTACAATCAACGTAAGAATTATACTTCAGAAAGTTATGCTCGCTTGCGATAATTTCTGCTTCACAACATAGCAAATAATCTCTATTCTGAATATAGTTATTAATTTTGGAATTGATCAGAAATCCATAAGGTGCAGGCTCAATATAGGCAATTAAAACAAACTTATCCTTGGGGCTTGGCTTAGTATGGCGGCAAGATTGCACATAAAATATTTCCCACTGTGCTGGCATAAAGTTCTAACCTAGGGGTGTGGATTTTGCAAATGTTCAAGAAGTTCTTCTGAATTATCAAAGGTTTTGATGATATCTTCCACATTAATTATATCGTTCTCATCCGCAGATTCCCAGGCTCGATCATGACTTAACTCCGTAAGCTCTGCAAAAGACAAACTTCCATATTTTGTTGCTGAATGTTCTAAGCATTCAAGATCAGACTCACTCAAAAAATCTTTCTTAGGCTCTCTTAGCTTTTTGATGTTATGGTTATCAACTATCTTGAAAGCATGAAGAACCTGTTCAGATATTTCTTGCGAAGGCTGAAAGCTAGGAGACAAATCTCCACGCACTAATTTCAGTAAATCATAAATCTGACTGGGTACAGGGCCATGTTTCATGGCGTAATAGCTATCCCCAAAAATAAATCTCCCATATTTTTCTAAATGTTCCTTATCTGCAAAATATAAAACTTTAGAAACACGATGAATTGTTGGTTGAACCTTATTCTCTAATAGCTCCAAGATGTAAAGAATAGACTCTATTCCTTTCTCAATATTAAAATCAAATTGGTATTCCATAACAGCATTTTCCTAATTACACCAATAAACAGTGTATTTTTTCGGTATTTCTATTATAGCAATACCTAATGATAGTTTTAAAAGACGTAACAATTAATCATCAATTTTTAGGTTTTAATTCTTTCCATAAGTTCTCCCTCGCCATTGAATTTGGGTTTGAGTTGCAGATATCCATAATCGTAATACTGCCACCCCATCAGCGAGGGGAGATAACCAAAATACCCAAGGTTGTTTAGCTTGGCTAAAATCATAAGATAACGAAATGGCAGCCGTTAATATTAACCGCAGAAATAGTAAAAAACCATTTAATCCTAATAATATTGAGCTTAAAATTCCCGGTAAGGATAGATGAGAAGCAAAGCAGAAATTAATTAGAAATACAGGTAATGGTAAGGCTTGAACTGCTAATAAAATGAATAAATCAGACCACAATTGAGTCTTAGAACAAGCATCTTTAAGATCGAGCGATCGCCCCCAACCCTCCCAGGTATCTTTTAACCCATCATACATTCTAACCGTTAATACATTGGCTCCATCTAAAAACCCAACTTTAAATCCTTGTTGAGCAATATTTCGAGCTAAAGTAACATCATCACAAAAGGAATTTTTAGCGCTGGAATATCCCCCAACTTTTTCTAAGACTGAACGGCGACATAAAAAACATTGACCATTCGCCATCACTCGTTCCGGTTTTTGAGGGGATAAATCCGGTGATCCAAAGCGATAAACTAAGGTCATTAATAAAGCAGGTTGTAACCACAATTCCCCCGGATATTTGAGAATAAATTTACAGGATAGGGATAATAAATCATATTGATTTGCGATCGCTGTTTTCACCACACTCGCCACTAAACCCGGTTGAGGTAAGGTATCGGCATCAATGCCTAAAATCCATTCGCTGTTTTCAGAACTGTTTAAAAATCCTGTATTTAAAGCCCAAGGACGACCCACCCAGTCAGACGGTAAAGGGTCATCTAAAATTAATCGAAATCTAGGATCAGATTCGGCAAATTTTTTAACAATATCTTGGGTTCCGTCTTGGGAATGGCTATCAACAATTAAGATTTCTCGAACTTCATAACTTTGTCGGGTTAACCCTTCTAAACAAGGGGTAACTCGCGCAGCTTCATTTAACGTGGGAACCACAATACTCACTGTTCCTAATAAGTCACCCGTTGGCGACTGAGGTTGTAACGGCGGAACTCGAATGGCTCCTTTAAATAAGCGAGACAAGATAATAATTGTGGCTGGAATTTGTAAGATTAATATTATTGAAAATAATAAAAACCAGAAATTAATCTCGGAAAAATTGGCAATATTTAAGAAAATTGGATTCAACATTAAAATGAGTTTGAAGTAAATTTAAGGGATTTTTTTATAAAAAAATAGCAATTGAAGTCAGTACCCCAATATAATGATTTACAGATTTCTAATTCCCTGTTCCCTGTTATTAAAATTAAGATGGGCTAAGCCCATCTTAATTTAACGCTTACTTGGCAACAACTTCAACGGGAGAGGGATTAATATCGTCATTCGGCAATAAACTCTCCATTGTTTCTAAAGAAGGTTTAGCATTCCACCAGAAAATCAAGGCAGGAATGACTCCAAATAAAATACTTAACGCCGTTGGAAATAGGAAACGAGCATCTAATTCAACAACAGTAATGGCTGCCCCAAAGAAGAAATTAGTCAGATAAACAATCAAAGGAACTGTTAATTGAGAGCGAGATAAAGCAATCGGAGTTCGACGCCATAAAAACGCCCCAACGCTCATAAATACCAAGCCTGTTCCCATCCAACCAACTAAATTTCGATAGGGCATTCCAAAAAATTCACCCACTTCTTGAAATTGCCAAAACGGAAAAGGAGCTTGACTCATAGCGGGGTCTAATACTAAATCCCAAGCAGTGAGTAAAACTGCCCCTAAACCTAAAGCAGCTAATTGACGTCCCCAACGATCTCCCATCGTTAATTTTAAACCTGCACGGGCTAACAAATAGCAGGTTAAACCCATATAAAACCAAGATAACGGAATAGTAAAGGGAACCAACCCAGCAATTTTATAACCTAAACCACTCAAATATTGATAATGACCAAAGGGAAATCCGGTACTGGTTCCTAAGAGTTCGCTAGATAAGGATAACAAGACCGAGGGAATCATAAAAGCTAAGGTTGTGGCTAACCCTAACGTGCGATAGCCATATAAGACCAGTGTTGCCGCCCCAAACACAATATAGGTCACGCCTCCTGCTGCCATCCCCCAGGTAAACAAATTCATGCCCAGGGGAGGTAAATTAGCGACGAGTTCAGGATTAGGTAAAATAAACAATAACCCAGCTAGTCCAAACAGCGTTGATACAACGTGAGCCGTGAGGCAAAATCGTTCTGCTATTGACTTGTGCTTCATGGGACTCCTTGAGAAAGTATTAAGACACGCCAAGCGTTCTTCAGAATTTTACAAATCTTTAAATAAGAATATACCCTTTGGCGCTAGATCGGATGGAATCTGACCCTAAGATCCCGATAGCATAAGCCTTGCTAATACTTTAGGGGAGTAAACTCTTGTTTTTGTAATCAAACTTAACAATTGTAGAAGATCCGGGCTGCGGTAGGATGAAAGTGCAAATCGGACATTTAGAAGGGGAAGTGGTGTAATGGCTGGAGGTTTAAGCCTGGTAACAACAACTGCATTGGTTTTACTCGGTTTAGGAACAGTGGCGCTGGAAATCCAATATCGTCTGCGCCCCGGTAATCAATTAGAACTGACGCAGGGAGAGTGGAACCTAGATTTATCCGACTCCACCCATTATGTGTTGAGAGGGGAACTGGAATTCCGTAACCTCACCCGGAACCTAGAAATTATGTTACCGGAAGTCACCGCCCAACTCACCTTACTGTCCAAAGCCAGTTTAGACGGCATTAAACATACTATTAAAGTCATTCCCGCCCATGTTGATGAAGTTGCGAGGGAAGATAACTATTGGTTTGGGTATATTGTTAAAGTTAAAAAAACCACCCGCATTAAAGTTTTAGTTGAAATTGAAGGACAAGACCTGAGTGCGCTACAATCGGCTTGGGTGAAAGTCGATTATATTACCTACGGGCCAGAAGGACGTATCCCCAAAACTCGCCACGTTGTCCTTCCCCTCAAATATCCCGATCCTACCCTAGCCCCCAAAAAACGAATTATCGAAGGGATAGCCGAAGTTTATCCGATCCGTACCCATTTATTAACCCATATTGATCATCCCGTTGAGGTAATTAAAAAATATGTCCTTCCCCATGCTCAACCGGGGGATATTGTGACCTTGGGAGAAACCCCGGTTGCTTTAATGCAAGGACGATTTTATCATCCGACCCAAATTAAACCCGGATGGGTGGCGAAACGGGTTTGTTATTTCTTTATGCCCACCTCCAGTTTAGCCACCGCCTGTGGAATGCAAACCCTGGTGGATCTTGTCGGGCCAGCGCGAGTTTTATTTGCCATTGTGGTCGGAACCCTTGCTAAACTGTTAGGAAAACCTGGCGTTTTTTATCAATTAGCTGGAGAGCAAGCACGACTCATTGACGATGTGACGGGAACCTTACCCCCCTATGATCAATTTATTGTTCTAGGGCCAGATGATCCGCAAAACGTCGTCAATACTATCCAACAAGAAACCGGGTTAGGAGCGGCCATCGTAGACGTGAACGATTTAAAAGCCGTTAAAATATTATCAGCAACCCCTGGTCTTTCCACGGCGTTGCTCAAGCACGCCTTAAGGAGTAATCCTGCCGGAAATGCCGACGAGCAAACCCCCCTGGTTCTAATTCGTCCTTTATAAAATCAGTTATCAGTTGTGAGTTATCAGTGATCACGGATCAGTTTATGAGTTTTAATTGAAAGCTAGGTTTGAGGAAATTCAAGCTAAAGATCTAAATCCTGTAAATCTATGGATATAAGAATTTTGACTTTAAAAACTTTAAATGAATTTAACCCTGATCCCACTATTTAGTCATTAAAACCTAAGTTTAAACCGTTAATTAACAACTGATTCCAGAGGACGTGAAATTAATTTTTAACTGATAACTGATAACTGATCCCTGATAACTGATTACTAATCCTTTACCCGACTGGAACCCATGAATTTATTTCTCTCCCACAACCAAAATCAGTTTAATATTCGCCCCTTTCAATATCGGGATTTAGAAGCCATTGAACAACTTTATCAGCAAGCCGATGAACCAACTGATGGTGGCACAGCCTTAACCCAAGAGTTAGAACAATTGCGTCGTTGGTATGGGTTGCTGAAATTTTTAAGCTGGTTTCCCAACCCTTGCCAAAATCTGTTTAACGCCTATATTGCCGAACAGTTCGGTCAACTGTTAGGAATGATCAAAGTTTCCCCCTTCAATACCAGTCGTAGTACCTGGCGCATTGAACGAATCTTTGTGGATCGATTACAGGATCAAAGTAGTATCGGATCACAACTATTACGGTATTGCTTTGAAACTTTGTGGGAAGCTCGAACCTGGCTATTAGAAGTCAACGTTAATAATAGCGGTTTGATGGCACTGTATCGGCAAAATGGATTTCAACCCTTAGCTCACATGACCTATTGGGTGGTGGAACCAGAACTGCTGAAAACCTTAGCCACCGCTCAACCTGACTTACCTAACCTTCTCCCCGTCAGCAATGCGGATGCTCAACTGCTGTATCAGCTTGATACGGTTTCCATGCCTCCGTTATTACGACAAGTCTTTGATCGCCACATTTTAGATTTTAAAACCAGCTTTATTCAAGCCGTTGTCGATGCCATTAAACAATGGTTCAGCCATAGCGAGCAAGTCAGTGGCTATGTATTTGAACCTCAACGTAAAGCCGCCATTGGTTATTTCCAGGTGCAACTTTCCCGTAATGGTCGTCAACCTCATGTGGCGGAGTTAACCGTTCATCCCGCCTATACTTGGCTTTACCCAGAATTGTTATCCCAAATGGCTCATTTAGCCCAGGAGTTTAGCCCCCAGTCCCTTAGACTGGCATCCGCCGACTATCAACCTGAACGAGAAGCGTATTTAGAAAAAATCGGAGCGCAACGGGTAGAACATACCTTGTTAATGTCTCGTTCCGTTTGGCATAAATTACGGGAGTCAAAATCGTCCTTAGAAGGGTTGCAATTATCCGATGTCCTCCCCAGTTGGCAACCTGCCCATAAACCTGTCCCCACCCGAATGTCTTGGTTAGGGCCAACAATACAACATCCCTCTGGGACTCAAAAATCTTCTGCTGGGGATGGGATCTCAGAAGGAATAGAATTAGATCCTAAAAATTTAGCTCAGAAGCCGTCAGATTTCCCCTCCGATGGACGAGAATGATGATTTCTGCTTTAGGATTAGATATTGGTCGTAAACGCATTGGTGTCGCAGGGTGTGACGGAACCGGGTTAATTGCTACCGGACTCACGACGATCCTACGACGATCCTACTCTCAAGATGTTGAACAATTCCGAGAACTGGTAGAACAACGACAGGTACAAGTGTTAGTCGTGGGTTTACCTTATCATCTCAACGGTTCCTTGGGAGCTCAAGCCAAACAAGTCCAAAACTATGCTCAACGGTTAGCCAAGACCTTGCAATTACCCTTAGAGTACGTTGATGAACGGCTAACATCCTACCAAGCCGAACAACTGATGATTTCAGAAAATATTTCCCCTTCCCGCAACAAAAGCGTCATTGATCGTAAAGCCGCAGCCTTGATTCTACAACAATGGTTAGACCAGAGGAGGAGAGCAGGGGGAGCAGGGGGAGCAGGGGGAGCAGGGGGAGTAGAGGAGTAGGGGAGGAGTTGGGAGTTGGCAGAAGTCGTGCGTCAATAGTCAACCAATTTGATGATATCCTGGTGTTGCAGAGGGTTGAGCGGATCTGTTGGGGCAATTGTTCCATCCAGAATCACTCATCCCTAGTACCGTTTGGTGCGGTTAAAAAGAATACGATATCAATGATGTTTCCATCTAAATTTCCCCAAGACAATGAGCGTTCTGAAGAAACCTACGTCACCCTGACCGATGAACAGGGGAGATCGCTGGTTTGTACCTTACAATCCTCAATTCAGTTAGAAGATCAAGAATATGGATTGCTTCTACCTGTGGATGCGCCCATCGAGATTTTAACTTGGAATGACGAGGATGATGATGATGAATCCGCCGTTCCTGTAGAATCTGAAGCAGAAATTAACAGAATTTTCAAAACGGCTAAAGCGGTTTTAGCAGAACAGAATTTGGATTTAAAACGGACAGGAATCACCCTAACCGTAGAAGGAGAATTACCCGAATTTCCCGACGAGGAAGAATCCAATGCCAATCTTGATTCGTCTCAACCAGACGAACAAGAATTTGAGGAACTTCTGTGGTTAGCAAGTTTCTATCACGAAGAGCAAGAATATGGGATCTACACCCCAGCCGAGCCATTTTTTATTCTAGCTAAAGCCAATGAACAGGGAGAATATCAACAACTCACCCCGGAGGAGTTTAAGCTTTTAGAACCTCTGTTACCGATGATCGAAGATCAACTCTTTGATGCTTTAGAGGAATAGATAAATATCGGTTTAGCCGCCTTGATGAAATCTCTCTTCAGGGGGAGATGGGCAGGTTTCCAGTAACAGGTAAAATCAAGTTTTGATTTGGGAGTAGCAATTTGGAAATTGCAAAAACGAAGCCAAAGAAACCTCAAAATCAACAAACCGTTAAACGGTTTTCCAGAGGTTTTTTTTATCTTCTCATCCTACCCGTAATTTGGGGATTTTTCGGATGGCAAGGTTGGATGTGGTGGAGTTGGGCGAGTGCGTCTCCCCAAAGTGAAGAACAGGTGAAGGTTTCTGGTGGCAGTGGAAACCGTGTGAAAATTCTAATTCCCCCAGGAACCTCTAGTCAGCAAATTGGGGAAGATTTGAAGGCGGCAGGATTAATTCGTTCGGATTTAGCTTGGCGACTTTGGGCGAGATGGTTAATTTTCAAAGATCCCCAAGGCGATTTTAAAGCGGGAGCTTATTCTCTGTCTCCGACTCAACCTTTAAGTGAAGTTGCCTCTAAAATTTGGAATGGGGAAGTGATGACGTTGAGTTTTACCATTCCCGAAGGATGGTCTATTCAACAAATGGCTGAATATTTTGAACAACAAGGCTTTTTCTCGGCGGAGGAATTTCTCGCCGCGAGTCGTCAAATTCCGACTCAAGATTATCCTTGGTTGCCTCCAAATTTGCCTTTACTCGAAGGCTTTTTATTCCCAGATACTTATCAACTGGACACTGGGGAAGTGACACCCCAAGCGGTTATTCGCCAAATGTTAGATCGCTTTGAATCCTCAGCTTTACCGGTTTATCAACAAGCTAAATCTCAAACGAATTTGAGTTTAAATGAATGGGTGACACTGGCCAGTATTGTAGAAAAAGAAGCGGTTGTTCCTCAAGAACGTAATTTGATTTCTGGAGTGTTTCACAATCGTTTACAAAAAGGAATGCAATTGGCCTCTGATCCGACGGTAGAATATGCCTTGGGAATTCGGCAAACGGTTGATCAACCCTTAACCTTTAAACAGGTTGAAACTCCATCTCCCTACAATACTTATCTCAATGTGGGTTTACCGCCAACGGCGATCGCTAGTCCGGGTTTAGCGAGTTTAAAAGCGACTCTCACCCCCGAAAAAACCGACTATCTTTACTTTATGGCCCGTTACGACGGAACCCATATTTTTAGTCGCACAGAAGCGGAACATCAAGCGGCAATTGCTGAAGTTGAACGTAATCTTTCCACTCAATAAGTTAGTTATGGGATTACCATCAGTGGTGATGAATTTAAACCTCTCAAATGGGTGCGATTTTCCGCTAAGATCAAAAAGCTAAAATTTTATTGTTATTATGTCTTGGGGGAAACTCTTACAGCCTGATTTAGTTCTGGGTGATTGCGTTGTACATTTGACGCCGGAACTATTACAACAGCACGAAATTAAGGGAATGGTGCTGGATGTGGATGAAACCTTAGTTCCGATCACCGAAAAGTCGGTGTCAGAACATCTCAAAGGTTGGATCGATACCTTCAAACCCCATACTTGTTTATGGTTGGTTAGTAACAATATTAGTCAAGCTCGGATTGGCAATATTGCGGAAACGTTGAATTTACCTTACATTAGCGGCGCGGGTAAACCCTCGCGACGGAAACTCAAGCGCGCTGTGGAAGCGATGAATTTACCTGTGGAACAGGTGGCAATGGTGGGTGATCGCTTATTTACGGATGTGTTAGCGGGAAACCGTTTAGGAATGTTTACGATCTTGGTTGAACCGATGGTTGACCCGACCATGATGCCCCCCGCTAATTCTGTCCGTAATATTGAAGTCTGGATCTCCAAAATGCTAGGGGCAACCTTGCACTAATTCAAAAGCTAATCGGTTTTTTCTGTCGTTAAAATGAATTAAAATCTAAAGAAAAGGTTATGAAATTTCATAAATTTAAATGGCTATGCAATAATTTTAGTGATTTAATAAAAAATTCGGTCAGCTTATATAAAGACCCTAACTTAATAAAATCTTAAATTCCTGTGTAAAACGCCAGCCTTCCTTGCGGGAGGTTGGCGTTTTACGATCAATCGTCAACCGTTAACTGTCAACCGTCAACACTCTCTATGTCTCAAACCCTTGTTATTAAAATTGGTACGTCAAGTTTAACTCAGGCTGCGACTGGACATTTAGCGTTAGCGACGTTGGCGACTTTAGTTGAAACCTTGACTCGGTTACGCTATCAAGGGTATCGAGTGGTTTTGGTGTCTTCCGGTGCTGTCGGAGTCGGACGCGATCGCTTACGATTAACGGAACGTCCTCGCACCATTGCCTTAAAACAAGCGGTGGCGGCGGTGGGTCAAGGTCGGTTGATGCGGGTTTATGATGATTTATTTAGTTCTCTGCAACAACCCATTGCTCAAGTGCTGCTAACGCGGGGAGATTTAGTTCAACGCAATGGTTATGTGAATGTTTATAATACCTTTCAACAACTTTTAAAATTAGGGGTAATTCCCATTGTTAATGAAAATGATACCGTTGCTGTCGATGAATTAAAATTTGGGGATAATGATACCCTTTCTGCATTAGTGGCGAGTTTAGTTGAGGCGGATTGGTTATTTTTATTAACAGATGTTGATCAATTATATTCGGCAGATCCTCGTGAAAATCCCAACGCTCAACCGATTAGTTTAGTCACGAGTATGGAACAGTTAGAAGAATTCCAAGTGCAAACGGGAGATTCTCGCAGTGGGTGGGGAACGGGAGGGATGATTACTAAAATTGAAGCCGCACGAATTGCAACGGGATCAGGAGTCAGAACCGTAATTACAGAGGGAAAATATCCCCAAAATTTAGAAAAAATTTTACAAGGAGAAGCTATAGGAACTCAATTTGAACCCCAAATTCGACCTGTTAATGCTCGGAAACATTGGATTGCAAATGTTTTAATTCCACTCGGAAAATTGTATTTAGATCCAGGGGCGGTAAAAGCCATTTCTCAAGGAGGAAAATCGTTATTAGCGGCGGGAATCAAAAATATTGAAGGGCAGTTCATGGTTCAAGATTCTGTGCAAATTTGTGACCTGGAAGGAAAAGAAATTGCGAGAGGATTAGTGAATTATAGTCATGGAGAATTGCAAAAAATTAAAGGTTTACATTCAGATAAAATCCCTGAGATTTTAGGATATGAAGGTGCAGAAACGGTTGTTCATCGAGATAACTTAGTGATCAGTTAATCCAGGTTTAAGCCAATGATCCATAATAAACTTAACGATAACGCAGTCTCAGAAGTTCATCAAAGGGAAAGCCATTTACCCGATTTCGGATAAAATGGAAAAACCGCTTAAAATTGATGGTTGTTCAAACTTTTTAAATTTTCAATGACGTTATCAGAATCTTGGACAAAGGAGTGGCGTTTTCAACTGGAAAATGACTACCCAAACCTTAACCCAAAAACACGAGAAAGCTTAATTCGTTGGTTACCGGGAGAACATTGTGAATCTTTAGAGACTCTCCCTCCTGACCAACAAGAACAGATCAAACAAGGGTTAAACTTTCGCTATAGAATTCTAAAACAGCGCTATTTAGAGGTATCTCCTGAAAAAGCTTATCGCAATTTAATGCAGCGATTAGGAAGTTTAGTTATATTACGGCAAAAAGTGCGTTTGTGGGTGGCGACCAGTCGAGATCGTCAACGTCAAGTGGTGGATGTTTTACAAGAAGTCGTACAGGAAATGTTGAATAGCGATCGCTATTTACAACAACAAATTCAATGGATTTCTCAATGTACTTCTGACCCGCAATTAAGAAATGCTTTATTATTAACAACCCTAGAAGAATATTGTCTGCGTCCCATTCGGAATCAACCGTTATTAGTCTATCGATTTGTTAACTATTTACGGCGCGCAGAACGGGGAGGATTAACGCAAGTTCCCACCGGAGAATGGATTAAACAGTTATCGGATGAAATTCTATCGGATGAAACAGATGAAACGGTTAGTTTATTAGATCATCAAGCGGTTTCTCGTTACGAAGATGAACAATATTTTCAAACGCAACAAAACCAACGGTTAACGGTTCAAGCGGAATTTGAAGCTTATTTAATTAAAAATGTTGATCCGATTGCGGCAGAATGGTTGCGGTTATATTTACAAGGATTATCCCAAGAAGCGATCGCTCAAACGCTCAATTTACCCATTAAACAAGTTTATCGCCTGCGGGAAAAAGTCAGTTATCATGCGATTAAAAATTTTACCTTAAAACAAAACCCCGAATTAGTCACCAATTGGTTAGGAACCTCTTTATCCGAACATCGTTTAGGGTTAACCTCCCAACAATGGCAAGAATTTTGGCAAGGTTTAACCCCGACCCAACAGGAAATTTTGGAACGTTTAAAAGCGGGGGAAACCTTAGAAACCATTGCAAAAACTTTAAAGGTTAAAGTCACTCAAATTCAAACTGAATGGACAAAGATGTATTTAAAAGCTCAAGATCTTCGGAATCAATCCTGAACATAAAACCCGATATTATTATCAAGATCTTGCTAATTTTTTGCTGTAGGATGGATGAGATAAAAGGGTAACAAAGAAGCTATTTCGAGTTTATAAATTTAAACGAGATTTAAAATTTACAACCGAACCAATAACAGCGATCGCAGGGGCTTCAAAACCTGTTTCTTCTACTTTTTGAACGATGGTTTCTAAAGTTCCAATTAACTCTTCTTGATCCGGTCGAGTTCCCCAGCGAATTAACGCCACAGGAGTTTCTGGGGATTGTCCAGCTTCGGTTAACTGTTGAATAATATAAGGTAAATTGTGAACCCCAATATAAATTACGATGGTTTCTGAACCTTTAGCGATCGCTGTTATTGGTTCGGTTGTAAATTTTAAATCTCGTTTAAATTTATAAACTC
>NZ_JBJUDF010000149.1:0-14772 GCF_046067725.1 Planktothrix sp. | reverse complement strand
AACAGTCTGTCACAGACGACCTACAGACCTTGTATACAACGTCTCTACTCTAGGATGATATTTTTTTGTGTATTTTCCTCTAGTTGCCAGTCAATAGAAAAGCTGGTAAAATCAACTCATTCATCGTAGGCTAGATTCAGTGGAGTTGAATCCTTAACAATTTGTCTCAAGTTTTAATACCTTCAACGTTTCCTGCCAGCACCTTTAAGTTAAACAATGGTTTAACAGTCATTCATCAGCACATTCGGTGTACCACTGTTGTAGTTGTTGATGTATGGGTACGGGCTGGAGCTATTTATGAACCCGATATGTGGTCAGGGATGGCTCACTTTTTAGAACACATGATTTTTAAAGGCACAGAGTGCATTGGCCCTGGTGTGTTCGATCAAGTGATTGAAAGTTGCGGAGGGGTCGCCAATGCTGCCACCAGCCACGATTATGCTCATTTTTATATTACAACTGCCCCTCAATATTTAAAGGAAACATTACAGGCTTTAGGGGATTTATTATTACACGCTTCGATTCCTGAGAGCGAGTTTAATCGAGAACGAGATGTGGTTTTAGAAGAAATTCGTCAAGCCACTGATGATCCTGATTGGCTAAGTTTTCAAGCTTTGATGGAAATTGTCTATGAACGTCATCCCTACAGTCGTTCGGTTTTGGGTACAGAAGCTAAATTAATGGAACACTCGCCTTATGAAATGCGGTGCTTCCATCGCTCTCGTTACCAACCTGACAACATGGCTATTGTTATTATTGGGGGTGTGGAAGAACAACAAGCACTGGATTTAGTGACGGAAGCTTTTGGTGATTTTTTACCTCCGGCTCATTATCCCCATCTTTATGAAACTGTTCGCCCCCAAATTCAAGCGATTCGTCGCCAAGAACTGCGTTTACCTTATCTTGAAGAAGCACGATTAACCTTAGCTTGGACAGGGCCAGGGGTTGAACATTTAAGACAAGCTTATGGACTGGATTTAATTTCTTCTGTGATTGCATCAGGACGAACTTCTCGATTAGTCCAAAAATTACGGGAAAAACTTCAGCTTGTCCATGATATTTGCAGTGATTTTTCTCTACAACAAGAGTCTAGCTTATTTACCATTAGTGCGTTATTACAACCAGAAAATTTAGAGAAAGTTGAAGGGTTGATTTGTGAAGAACTTCATCAATTAATGACTCAGCCGATTTCAGATGCAGAACTCAGGCGAAGTCAACGTTTTCTCTGTAATGACTATGCCTTTTCAACGGAGACCCCCGGACAGTTAGCTGGATTATATGGCTATTATTTCACGGTGGCGAAACCTGAATTATCCGTAACTTATCCTGAACAAATTCAATCTTTTCAACCTTTAGAATTGCAGAATATTATGACTGAACTCCTAAGTTTAGACCATTATGCGGTGATGGTGGTTCAGCCATAGGGCAGGGGGAGCAGGGGAAGCAGGGGGAGGGGGTATGATTACATCCTGTAAAGATTTGCTTGGGGGAGTTGATATCGTTAGACGTTCCCTGATAACTGATAACTGATAACTGATAACTGACTTACCACTTTAACAAATTAAATTCTTCCATATCGACCGTATCTCGGTTACGATAAATGGCAAGAACAATTGCTAAACCCACGGCAGCTTCCGCCGCAGCAACAGTAATTACAAAGACAGTAAAAACTTGACCTTTAATATTAGCAGAATCTAAAAAATTAGAAAATGCCATTAAATTCAAATTAACTGCATTTAATAATAATTCAATCGACATTAACACTCGAACGGCATTACGGCTAGTAATTAATCCATAAATTCCAATGCAAAAAAGAGCCGCTGCTAATAATAAAAAATACTCCAGTTGTAATTCCATAGTCTTCTAATTTTCTCCAATTTCCTTGATTTTAAAAAACAACCCTTCAACAAGTTCAGGGCGAGTAAAAGTTTTCTGTTTCTATCCCTTTTCCAAAATCCTTTTAACCCTAACGCTCTTGAGGGCGATCGCTCCCGACAGAAATTAACTCACGGGGACGTTCTTGTAACGTTAAAACGGGAGGTTCAGTTTTTTGTGTTGGTGGAACATCAGGAAGATAATCTCGACGAGCTAGAATAATCGCTCCCACCATTGCCATTAATAAAAACACCGAAGCTAACTCAAAAGGTAATAAGAAGTCGCTAAAAAAGTGTTGTCCAATTAAGGCAATGGAACCTTCAACAGGTGCAACAACGGGAGTAATTGACCAAGAAGTAGACAACACCATTGTTCCTAACAAGGCAAATAATCCCACACAAACAACCGCCGTTGCTCCTTTGCGAAGCCAAGTCAGAGGAAGTTCTTTAAAGGCTTCTCTCTTGTTGACTAACATAATCCCAAATAGGATCAGAACATTCACTGAACCCACATAAATTAAAACTTGTGCGGCGGCAACAAAATCAGCATTCAGGAGAATATATAACCCTGCAATACTAATAAATACTCCACCGAGCAAAAATGCAGAATAGACGATATTATTGAGCAGCACCACACCTAATGCAGCTGCAATCATCATAATGGCAAGAATGCCAAACGCAACAAATTGAACTCCTTCTGCTAGATTCACAACTTAATCATCCCTTAGTTAAAGTATTTAGACGGGTTTAGAAGCAATTAACCGTTGACGGTTCCCTGTCAACGGTCAACCGTTATTCTTTTTTTTCCATTTGTTCAATCATGGACTCTGGGCGTAACCCAGCACGACGAGCCGTTTCCGGCAGATCATGGGGATCAATTTCCCCAGCCGGTAAGTAAGCAAATTCCCGTAAAGGCGTGACCATGGGATCATTCGTGACCTTATAGGGTAGACGACCGAGAGCGACGTTATCATAGTTCAACTCATGACGGTCATAGGCAGCTAATTCATACTCCTCCGTCATGGAAAGGCAATTGGTCGGGCAGTATTCCACACAATTTCCACAGAAAATACAAACCCCAAAATCAATACTGTAGTGTTTAAGCTGCTTTTTCTTGCTTTCCTTGTTATAGTTCCAATCCACCACCGGTAAATTAATTGGACAGACGCGAACACAAACTTCGCAAGCAATACATTTGTCAAATTCAAAATGAATCCGTCCTCGAAACCGTTCAGAAGGAATCAATTTTTCGTAGGGGTATTGAACGGTAATGGGGCGACGACGCATATGATCAAAGGTGACAGAAAGACCTTGACCGATATATTTGGCAGCTTCAAAGGTTTCTTTCGCGTATTCGGTGACTTGGTTCAAAAACTTTAGCATAGTGTCTACCACAGAACAGATGAAAGCTGATCACGGATTGAACACCAATTAATCGGATTTTATGAAGGTTACTGATTCTTTGAAAATCCTTTAATCTGTTGAATCCGTGTTAAGGAATCGGAGTTGACAAGCGAGCACGGCTTATCCACCAAAAGCAACGGGGAAAGCCAACTTCAGCGCGGCAGTTAACAGCAAATTCACTAAACCAACGGGTAGTAAAAATTTCCAACCCAGATTTAACAGTTGGTCAATCCGCACGCGAGGAACTGTCCAACGCAATAAAATCGCTGTAAAGACCAACAGATAAGCTTTTAAAACCGTCATGGTGATGCCAAGCATCGCCAAAATCACTTGTAACCAGGGTGTAGTTTCACTTAAGCCTAAGACTTGAGCTACCTGATCAACCGGAATTGGGAAATCCCAACCCCCCAGGTATAAAACCGCTACCATCAAGGATGACAGCACCAAATTGACATAAGACGCTAAATAATACAGAGCAAACTTCATCCCTGCATATTCAGTTTGATAACCAGCCACCAGTTCTTCTTCCGCTTCAGGTAAATCAAACGGTAAGCGTTCACATTCGGCTAAGGCTGCAATCCAGAAGATGAGAAATCCAACGGGTTGACGCCAAATATTCCAACCTAAAATCCCATAGCCGGACTGCTGATTAACAATATCCAAGGTACTCATACTATTGGACATCATCACCACAGCCAGAACCGCTAAAGCCAGGGGAATTTCATAACTAATCGATTGTGCCGCAGCCCGTAACCCCCCTAATAAAGAATATTTATTATTGGAGGCATAACCCGACATTAACAATCCAATCGGTTGAATACTAGACAGAGCAATCCACAGAAAAATAGCGGTTCCTAAATCCGTAATTACCATGTTTTGTCCAAACGGGACAACCAGATAGGACAAAAACACGGGAATTGCTACAATAATAGGCCCCAAAGTAAATAACCAAGGGTCTGAATTGGTGGGGATCGTATCTTCTTTAAACAGTAATTTCAAACCATCAGCTAAAGGAGCTAAGGTTCCCATCGGGCCAATATATTCAGGGCCGATTCGTTGTTGGGCTGCGGCGGAAATTTTCCGTTCGAGCCAGACCGTTGCTAACACACCAACGGTTGCTCCTACCAGCATCAGTGCCATGGGCAGAGGTAGCCAAAGCAATTTAGCAATCTCTGACGGTAAGCCCAAACCGGTTAGGCCTTCTACAAAAATTCCTTGTAAGTCAATTCCTGGGTTCATGGAATTTGTGATCCGCAACAATGGATGCTTGATTAATCTAAAAACAGCAACGTAAAGATTTTTTAATACTTTACCGTAAACCAGTATAGCGTTTGACCGTCGTTAAAATTTAAGCGAACTCTCCGAGTTTGCTTATCTGTTTGATTAAGAATATTGAGATATCGGCAAGAAAAAGCACCTGTGGTCTGTTGTCCGTCGTCTGTTGACGATTGAGGGTTAACAGACAACAGCCTTCAGATGCAACTTCTACTCCTTACAAGGATGAATCTTCTAGGCTAATGGCACAATTGCGTTCATCGATAGGAACGTAGGTTTCATTGTGAGAACCCGTATAAATTTGAGTCGGGCGGAAGATGCGGTTTTTGGTCAGTTGTTCTTTCCAGTGAGCTAACCAACCGGAAACACGAGCGATCGCAAAAATTGGGGTAAATAAATCCGAGGGAATCCCTAACTTGCGGTAAACCAGACCCGAATAGAAATCAACATTAGGATAAATACCTTTTCCCCCTAAACGATCAGCCACAACCCGTTCTAATTCCAGAGCAATTTCATAATATTGATCATGGCCAAACTTCTCAAACAGTTTTTCGGCTAATTGCTGCAAAATCGTAGCACGGGGGTCTTTAACTTTATACACCCGATGTCCGAATCCCATAATCTTAGATTTTTGAGCGATCAGACTATCTACATAGGGAGCGACATTTTCAGGTGCACCAATTTCTTCTAACATCACTAAAACTTCTTCATTCGCCCCCCCATGCAATGGCCCTGCCAAAGTACCAACGGCTGAAGCAATCACCGCATAGGGATCGGTTAAGGTAGAAGCAGTCACCATCGCCGAGAATGTAGAAGCATTAATCGTGTGTTCGGCATGAAGGGTGAGACAGACATCAAACACCGACGCTGCTAAGGGATCAGGTTCCTTTTCACTCAACATATACAGGAAATTGGCGGAATAATCTAAATCATCACGGGGTTGTACCGGATCATTTCCTTTCCGCATTAATTGGAACGCAGCAACCATCGTGGGAATTTTAGCGACTAAGCGCACCACCGCTTCACGGATATATTGAGGATTATCCAAAGCCCGACGAGAATAGAATAATCCTAAAGCCGCCGCCGAGGTTTGTAGGGCATCCATCGGATGACCCGTTTCGGGAAAGCATTTCATCATGTCCCGAATCCGATATTTAATCCGTCGATGGTAGCGAATTTCATGCTCAAATGCAGCTAATTCATCTTGAGTCGGAAGTTTTCCCCAAATTAACAAATAAGAAGTTTCCAGAAAGGTACTATACTTAGCAAGTTGCTCAATACTAATTCCTCGGTACTCCAGAATGCCTTTTTGTCCATCAACGTAGCTAATGCTAGACAAGGTGGCTGGAACGCCTTCAAGACCGGGTTTGAATTCACTAACAGCCGTCATAGAAGTTTATGTATGTATGTGGATCTTTCTCAAGGTACATTATCAGAGTAGTTAATAGTGTTTTCGTTTTAACAGGAATTTATTAACTTTCCAACGGCTTTAGGGAAGGGATCAACAGCTTAAGCGATCAAAAATTTAGGAGGAGTTAACCAGAAAAGTTGACTCTGACCGATGGGAGAACCCTCTGATGAGAGGGAGATCCCGATCACCCCTGCTTTTTTGACAATTAAGCAGTCTCGATACTCCCCCCAGAGTAATAATTCTGCCCAATGACCCAAATCCGGTTGATGTCCGACTAAAGCTAATGCTTTACTCGGTTTTGTTTTCCAGTGGTTGTACCAATTTACCCAATCATGAATATTACCTGAAGGCGCTAACGCTGCACATTCTTCTAACTGCTGTGATAATCCTGCGGCTTTGAGAATTTCTGCGGTTTGGCGGGCGCGGATTAGGGGACTGGTCAGGATGACATCAAATTCTAATTCTAACTCTTTGAGGCGATCGGCAACTTTTCGAGTTTTGCGATCTCCTTCTTTCGTTAACGGGCGTTCATCATCATTTTGATACGTTCCGTGTTCTGCTGCAATTCCGTGCCGAATTAAGTATAAATCCGTCATAAAAATTTTTTCAATTCAGAATCAACATTTAATTAAGAATTACCAATTACAATTCGTAATTCTTAATTCGTAATTCTTAATTTTTAACAGATTAAGAACCGATCAACACCTGAAACCCGACTAACAAAAAACCCCTGTATTTGATATAGACAGGGGCTTAAAGACCAATAATATATTTTTGCCACTCTTTGTTCATGCCACTTTTGACGTGCTTCGTCACTTCAAAATAGAGGCTGCTGTAGGGTTTTCGCGGCGGTATTCGCAACGTCATCCCCGCTTCTTTTGGTGTGCGACTGCCTTTTTTGACATTGCACTGGACACAAGCCGAAACCAGATTTTCCCAAGAATCAGCACCTCCACGAGAACGCGGAATCACGTGATCCAAAGTTAAATCATCTCCGGTGTGACCACAGTATTGACAAGAATGACTATCCCGGTGCAGGATATTCTTTCGGGTTAATGGAATATCCTTATAAGGAACCCGAACATAGTGGCGAAGTCGGATGACCGTTGGCAATGGAAAATCGGGAAGAATGAATTTTCCATTATGTTCGACTTGCTCGGCTTTTTCTTTGAGCAACAAGATCACCGCCCGTCGCCAAGTCGTAATATTGAGTGGCTCATAGGAGGCATTCAAAACTAACACATTACCCATTGTCTGGATTCTGTAATAAGATTTGACCGATATTAACACAGCTTAACGTTTTCAGGGGTTAATCGGCAAAAATACAGTCAACCTGATTGATCGCTGCTATCAATCGGACAGTTGACAATCGAGTAGAAAGCTGTAAATAACTGGTAGGGCAATTTTTTTGATTAGAAATTGTCAATTTCGTTTTGGGTTGAGGAGTCAATTAAAATATGGTAAGCGGAAAATCAATATCGATTGGAAATAGGGCAAATCAGTGTGTTGATCCATCAGTGGTGAATTCTGAGCTAGAAGTCGGAATTCTTCAACGGGCATGGGTAGAAGTCGATTTAGAAGCATTGAGGGAAAATGTTCGCCAAATTCAACAAATATTGTCTAGCCAAACTCAATTAATGGCGGTTGTCAAAGCCGATGCCTATGGACATGGGGCAGTTTCGGTGGCAAAAACCGTTTGTCAGGCTGGTGTTGGGTGGTTAGCGGTAGCCACGCTTCCAGAGGGGATCGAATTACGGGAAGCCGGAATTAAAAAACCCATTTTAGTATTAGGGGCAATCCATACCCCAGGGGAAGTACAAGCGATCGCCCATTGGCAACTACAACCGACACTATGTACACCTCAACAGGCATTATTATTTTCAGAAACATTAAGTTCCTTGAATCAATGTTTAGAGGTGCAAATTAAGATTGATACGGGAATGTCTCGGTTAGGAACACCTTGGCAACAAGGATTAGAATTTTTCCAATTAGTGCAACGATTACCCAATTTAGAATTAGCTGGAATTTATTCTCATTTTGCTACAGCCGATAGTCCAGATCCAACGATAATGCGACAACAACATTATCGTTTTGAAAATGTAATTCATGAAATTCGGGAGCATTGGGAATCTAACAAGAAAGCAAAATTTCCGTTATTACATATTGCCAATTCGGCAGCAACCTTAGCTGATTCTAATTTACATTATGATCTAGTACGAATTGGATTAAGTCTTTATGGTCTTTATCCAGCCCCCCATTTAGAATCTGCCGTTGCCTTAAAACCCGTTATGCAAATTAAAGCACGGGTGACACAAGTTAAAATTATTGAAGCGGGAACGGGGGTGAGTTATGGTTATCAATTTATTGCCAAAAAACAAACTAGAATTGCTGTAGTTGGGATTGGTTATGCTGATGGAATTCCTCGGAATTTATCTAATAAAATGAAAGGGTTAATTCGAGGTCAATTTGTCTCTCAAATCGGAGCAATTACAATGGATCAAATTATGTTAGATGTTAGTAATATTCCTGATTTACAAGTGGGAGAAGTTGTCACGTTATTAGGTCAGGATGGAGATTATTCTATTTCTGCGGATGATTGGGCAAATACATTAGGTACGATTTCTTGGGAAATCTTGTGTGGTTTTAAACATCGGCTTCCTCGGGTTAATATTAAACAATAAAAATCTGATATTCGGTTTTTGATGTTCAATCTCGATCCGCGCTATAACTAACATCAGAAACCGGGTTCTATCGGTATGAATTGATCAAGATATAGCGCTACTTTTCGAGGGAACAGCTTAACTGTAAGAACTGAAAGGGTTTGCTGGATTAACTCCGAAGTCCTAACCGTAATGCGTAGCGCTATAGATGGTATAGCAGGTAAAGTTATTCTGTTGCCATACCACAATTCAGGAACAAAGCAAAGCCATCATTAAGGACTTAAGGTCAGGTACGGTTGCAATGATTCGTGTTTTGGAATGCTGTACACACAGCAGAAAGATTAATACATTAATAACTTATGCCTGAGCAGATCCAGAATGTTTTACCCTAGAACATTGGATCTGTATATTTTTAGGAGATGTAATTATGGCTGGTAGTGAACTGCAAGCTGATTTTTGGGTAAGTGAGTATATCACACCTTGGGATATTTATGTACATGGAATTACCAAAGTATTAGCTTATAAAAAAACCCCCTATCAAGATATGTATGTTGTGGAAACAGGTGCTTATGGAAAAGCCTTGGTTCTCGATGGTAAATGGCAGTCTTGTACCGGAGATGAATTTCTCTATCATGAACCTTTAGTTCATGTCGCTTCGGTTTATCATGGTGCTCCTAAAAAAGTTGCGGTGTTGGGGGGCGGAGAAGGAGCAACCATTCGGGAAGTGTTACGCTGGAAAACGCTTGAATGTGTAGCAATGATTGACTTGGATGGAGATGTGGTCGAAGCTTGTAAACAACATCTTCCAGAAATGCACTTAGGAGCTTTTGATGATCCTCGCACCCAACTGATTATCGGAGATGCTATTGATTTCTTAGAACAAACTCAAGAAAAATGGGATATTGTGATTTCGGATTTATCCGATCCCATTGAAGAGGGGCCATCTTTCAAACTCTTCACCAAAGAATATTTTGAGAAAATTCGCCAAATTTTAACCCCGGATGGCTATGGCGTGATTCAAGCTGGCCCAGTTTCCCCTAATGAACTGAAACTGCACGTGCGCTTGGTGAATACCTTAAAAACGGTCTTTCCTCATGTTCACTCCTATACCAGTTATATTTCAACCTACGGTAGTCCCTGGAGTTTTATTATCGTTTCTAACCAAGCGATGAATACTCGTCCTGACCCGGACAGGGTGAATCAAATCTTACAAGAAAACACCACTGGGGGGTTAAAGATGTTTGATGGCACAACCATGTTAGGGATGTTACAAATTCCTAAACATTTACGGGATGCGATCGCTACTGAAACCCAAATTTATACTTTAGCAGAACCTCCGAAATTTTTTGGCAAAGGAGCCAATGCAGAATAAAGCGTTAAATCTTTAAAGGGGTTATTGCGGTCGGGTTTTAGGTGTTTGGGTCGGCATCTGGTTAACAAATCACCAAAATCGAGTAAAATACAGCCTGATGCCTGGGTGTTATCCACTGAAACGTGATCAAAAATTCGACTAACAACCCCTTTTTGGTGATTGAGGAGTCAAACGGAATGGCAAAATCTAAATTATTACGTCCCCACAAACTTCTTTTACTGGCGGGTTTAATGGGTCTGGGTTTTTTAGGGCTGGGATGGAAACAACAGTTTGCCAAAGCTCAAAATACGGAAGTTGCAACCGGTTTAAACTGGTCAGGCGCGTCCTTCCCGGTGGAAAACTTTCAAGAATATACCTCTCCCTTTGGATATCGAGGGTCTGGTTTTCACTATGGTTTAGATTTAGCAGCACCTCAAGGCAGTTATATTCGTAACTGGTGGCAAGGAACGGTTGTGGAAGTTTGGCAAGATGATCGTTGTGGGACTGGAATTGCGATTCAGTCTGGCCAATGGGAACATATTTATTGCCATATTCAAGGCTATGTCGAAAAAACCAGTCAAGGGACTTATTTTATTGACCGAGAAGGTGGAATTCAACTTTGGGAAGGTCAACAAGTGCCTTCAGGAACAAGAATTGCCAGAGTGGGGATGACCGGACGGACAACGGGCCCCCACCTGCATTGGGGTTTAAAACATAGCGGTCGTTGGGTTGATCCCGGTCGTGTGTTACGCTCGATGTATAATCAGCAAATTCAACAAGCGAATCGAGGATAGGTTAACGGTTGAGGATGTTCTCCTGAGCACCGATAACAATAAAGTTTTGTAAAAAAATTGAGTAACTCTTGATACAATAGTTAATGTGAGATTTGAAAATTTCTACCCGCAGGCAGATGAAGGAACGCGGCGTTTAGGATTCTTCAAGTCAAAACAACAACGGTATCCATGAATATAGACCAGCAGGTTAAATTCTAAGCTGGTCTTTTTTATTCGGGATCACAGCGAATTTCAATGATAAAACCATCGGGGTCGTAGAAATAAATGCCACGTCCGGTGGGTCGGGTGACGGGGCCGTGATCCATTACAATAGAATTTGCGTGCAAGACTTCTACTGCTTGTTCAAAAGCTTCTGGCGCAATATCAAAAGCTAAATGATTAACGCGAGTAAAGGCTTTTTTAGGATCAGGATCAGGGGGGTTTAAATCGGGTTCAGCAAATAAATCAATTACAGTTCCATCTGGGGTCACAAAATTAGCGACTTTTCCCGCTTCAACCAGAGATTTTAATGTGCTGGGCACTTCATCCCCGATTAATTCATGTAATCCTAAGATTGTACCATAAAAATATCGAGATTTTTGTAAATCAACCACATTAAATGCAATGTGATGAACTCGGCGTAGAAGTCCTGGGGATAAAACTTTGGGGGATATTGTTTCAGTGGATTTCATCAGTTTAGTTAAAGCCTAATTTTTGAACTTTGCCGATCATTTTTTGAGCGGATAAAACAATTTTTTCAATTACAAATTTTAAACGAGATGGAGATTGAACCGCCCAAATATTAATAATTAAACAGGTGGTTCCTAATGATAATAGAATATAGGTGGGAATCATGACCACACCAATCATAAACCAGGAGAAAACGTGCAAGACCATCAACCCTGAATATAAACTGGCAAATCCCGCAATTAAAACAATTTGAGAAGCCGGACGGTTTAAACCAATAAAAATTAAAGTTTGTAAGGTTGCTAATAAATTAAACGGCACTAAAAAGGCACAAATTTCTAAACAGTTCGCACGAGAAAACTCAGCAATTGTAGTTAAATCGATCATGTTGAAAACTCTGATTTCTATGAATGACTTGAAATTTAATATTTTTTAGGTTTTAAGCTTTCTCCTATAACGTTTAATTCGATGGGTTAATCGTTTATTGATTCAGTTTATTGATTCAAATTGTACAAAACAATATTATCAATAATTAAAGTTTTTTGCTTTCTGTCCAAAGGCTGAACTCCTACTGATCACGGTTTCTTTTTTTTAAGGCTGTTGTCCAGAAATTGGTAAACATCATTAAGAAACTACCAACAATAATCACTAAAGCAAGTCCAACGGGAACCGCAGTTTCTAAATCAATATTTTCCATTGTTATGGGCTAAATTTATTCAAGAGATACCTTAACACAGATGTTTATGCTTAGGGAAGGGTTCTCATTTCTGAGCTTTAGCTATTGAGTTCCGGCTTTTGGCGACCTTGAGCAACAGTGAACTACCCCCGCTTCTCTACGGTGTCCAACTTCAACGGGGATAGTATCAGAAGAAACAGAAAGTTGGCTTAAACCACTGACACCCCCTCAACACAGTCTGTATCTCGTCAGAAAGATAACAGAAGAAAATATTGGAGACGAAGTACATTTGGCGTTGGCTTAGGCTGACGGTGTGGCTACCCGTCAGCTACTATACCTCACTTCCTAGCTAACTACTATCAAGCGATCAATATCTGAGGAATTAATTAAGGTACTATCAAAACCCAATAGTTTTACAAGTTCCTCTCCCGTATTGGCAAGTTTAATGATTGTATTACCATTAACGGTTGTGATTTGCAACGCTTCAAGACTTAATCCGCCTGTTAACTGAATTTGATCTTCACCTAGAGTAAAATCATTAATCAGATCTACTCCTGTATTCCCTGCAATATAAAAGCGATCGCGTCCTTTACCTCCGATTAAAATATCATTTCCTACATCTCCAAATAGGTGATCATCGCCTTCTCCTCCATCTAAGAAATCATCTCCTTGTCCACCATAAAGGTTGTCATTTCCTACATCTCCAAACAAGTTATCATTGTCTTGATTTCCAAATAGCAAATCATGATCTTTTCCACCATAGAGAAGATCTCCAGCAGCCCCGCCATGAGCTTCATCATCTCCTTGACCTAATGCTATGGTTTGGCTTAGTTTATCTCCAACAACAATATTTTTTCCGACATCGCCCAAGAGTTGCATTTGCCCCCTTAATAAAGCAACATTAATCTTTTGGAGTTGAATAATAGAATTGGGCAAATCCGTACTATCAATCAAGCTGATTTGTTGATTTTTGATTCCTGTTTGCTGTGATAAAGCTACATTGGCTTGCATCAAAATTGGCTGAGGACTCGGCAAATCCTCTGGCAATTGGGAGAAAGGAGCAACCAGAGAGAAATCCCATTGGGTATTAGCATCAAACCGAGTTAAAATTTGTTGAGCCAATTGATTGAGTTCAGAAGATTCAGTTCCTAGCGTTTCTTGAAGATCAGCTTGTAAATTTTGCAAGGTGCGATTATTTACCGTCAACATTGCACCGCCAATCTTTTCAGGGACAGAAACTTCAAAGCTTTCTCGATTGAAATGTTCAAATATTTCCTGATTCGTCGCGTTGGCGTTAATCGGTTGTTCAGAAATACTCAATTTCTGGGGAACTTCCAGAGGGAATACAATACCCCCATTGGAATTCAATACATAATAATGCTGAGAAAATCTATCGTCTCCTGGATCTAACAGGGGGATAGAATTAAGATTCTCAGATGCAAGATCATCAACAAAGGATATCACATCATATTGAGGTGCGATTAAGTTTTCGTGAGATTCCATTCCCTTACGCCCGTAATCATCGTCGTCATCATTGCTACGCTGTCTCTGCAAAAGACTGGGGGCAATTAAGCCACCAGGCCCCGTAAACTTCCTGACACTAAAAAAGTTAAAAGCCTCCATGTGAGTTAACGTGATTTGAGTGTATCTGAGTCTGCTAAATGATCTAGGTCGACTTAGAGCGGAACTGCCAAACTGTCTCAAACCTAATCGATTTAGCAAAACAAATTGTTGATCACTTATTGAGTTCAATAGTCTTACAGCGTTAGATGAATTTCCTGCGCTTTGTATTAGGTCTACAAAGGCAGGATTTGTAAATGCATCAAGACCCACACCACTAGATGTCATTTTAGATAACAATGCTTGAACTATCGGCTTGGGATCTCCATAATTTGACGCTGTTTGAAATACTGGTAGTGCCTCTAGTTGTGCTGGGGTAAGCCCCAGACTTGCAGCCGTCGCGTTAATGAAATTTACATTTCGGTTGTCTGATGGGCTAAAGTTAGTCAGTTGATCAATGACGGTATTCTGTTGGTTAAAATTGCCTGCTTCATCAGTAACAGTATTGGCTGGAAGTGTAACCGAAACATTCCCAGAGGTTGTCATTCCCGTGATCTCTACCTCATAGATGCTCCCACTACCTGTAATTTTTGCAGTTTTGGGGTTCGCAGTTCCTCCTAAAAGGAGATCATTCGCTTCAAACCCCTTAACCGGTTCACTAAATGTAACCTTCAAGTAAACAGTATTGTTAGAGAAGGGACGATTTTGCTCAAGGGTAACTGTCGGAGGAGTGGTATCACCAGGAGGTAATGGTGTTGGGGTAGGGGCTAAGGTTGGTGTGGGTGTTGGGGTAGGGGCTAAGGTTGGTACTGGGGTCGGTTCTAACGTCGGTGTGGGCGTTGGAGCTATTGTCGGTGTTGGAGTCGGTTCTAACGTCGGTGTGGGCGTTGGAGTTGGTTCTAACGTTGGTGTGGGCGTTGGAGTCGGTTCTAACGTCGGTGTTGGAGTCGGTTCTAACGTTGGTGTGGGCGTTGGAGTTGGTTCTAAGGTTGGTGTGGGTGTTGGAGTCGGTTCTAACGTTGGTGTGGGCGTTGGATTTGGTTCTAACGTTGGTGTGGGCGTTGGAGTCGGTTCTAACGTCGGTGTTGGAGTCGGTTCTAA
>NZ_JBJUDF010000148.1:0-25581 GCF_046067725.1 Planktothrix sp. | reverse complement strand
CGCCAAATTGTCCGAAGCGTCCGAGAAGGTCAGGGCGTTGTGTTGCGGTGAGTTGGGGGTTTGGAGGTAAGGGAGTGGTAGTCACGGCGCAAGAAAATTATTAATATTGAACAATTTTCTAATTATATAGCGAGTCTCAATCAATTAGATAAACTTTTACAGCAGGGAACAAAAAAACGTTTTCAAACGGCTCAAGAAGTATTAGATGCTTTACAATTAAAAGTTAAATCAACATTCTTACAAACACCTCAACCAACACCCGAACCCTATATAGAATTAAAGTCAGCTAAAGGGGTTAATTATCATCAATTAGAACAACTTTTGAAAGCCGGAAGTTGGAAAGAAGCTGACCAAGAAACGGCAAAAAAATGTTAGAAGTCGCCGGAAGAAAAAAGGAAGAAGGGTTAAGTGAAGAAGATATTGATAATTTTCCCTCTGAGGATTTACGAACGATTGACCAACTTTGGGTAAAATACAGCAATGGACGCTTCGGCTTTTCGGTACAGAAGCGCATCTATCAAAGCCTGGGTGGAACCCGGAGTTATAATCAGAAAGTCTGGAAAGCGTTTGGTGATCAGGTGGGTTGGCGTGTTGGAGGTAGCTGGTTGTATTACAAGGATCTAAAATTCAATCAGACAGCAAAAGAAGGCCACCTCCCTCTAACCGTTGGTCGTCTAAGGTGGCGTTTCCTACGTGGGGGCTTCTTAGGAGGTTGGCGATCTCTTCTCTCGCGTCCAGACTTGTAGACTGTAACAGATAAGGCTTACAGATTTTCGTAAATTTATGACAGCAACATTTTCCTTGAAGTTATGCGGGTTTCGGGTTTCCGATAGGGTCAGAAACCGGGTTTCTTAATTGAGCTTTTTGTTAGTAGCTCATGTTAAGGCAGAAACCCGGTTTCTTGGAGGTGTGGGTGGGGGTCAGAAACCGGGTTTCTTAATTGAGCTTTTTGTTAGTAGCTCATGTTAAGGTAGAAACCCGGTTTCTTGGAGGTGCTGGTGAGGGTCAGAAACCGGGTTTCTTAATTAAGCTTTTTGTTAGTAGCTCATGTTAGGGCAGAAACCCGGTTTCTTGGAGGTGCTGGTGGGGATAAGAAAATAATTAATCTGAATAAACAAGTCAATTCAGGAGGTTATCAACTCATGATGGTGCAAACCGTTACTAAAACCTATAGTTTTGAAGATTATCTCAATTATAGAGATGATAGCGATTTTAAATATGAACTCTTGAATGGAGAATTAATTCAAATGACTCCTGCAAGCGGATGGCATTCGGATATTATTGATTTTATACAAGAACAATTCAAAATAGAGATCCGTCGCTTAAATCTAAATTGGGTTGTGCGACCAGGAACGGTTGGAGTCAGAACCGGAATCAGAAAATCCCGAATTCCTGATATTTTAGTCATGACAGAAACTCAACGTCAACTGTTGAGGACATTACCTTCAGCTATTTTAGAAGAACCCCCTTTATTAGTGGTAGAAATTGTTAGTCCGAATAATCCAGAAGATGATTATCGTTATAAACGTTCAGAATATGCTGCATTAGGAATTCCCGAATATTGGATTATTGATTCGCAAGAATCTAAAATCTCGATTTTAAGCTTAGTTTCAGGATTTTATGATATCGTAGAATATAGAGGAGAAGATATAATTAATTCTGCCAGTTTTCCTGAACTTAAATTGACAGCCGAACAAATTTTAAATGCTTTATAGATTCAAGGAGAAACCGGGTTTCTAATGGGTATTGAAAAACCCGGTTTTGGGAAACGTTGAGTCAGTTTTGCGGTAATAACGGCCAAACCTTTAATGTATCATCAAAACTTCCCGTAATTAACGTATGATTTTGGGGATTAAATACCACATTAACCCAAGTTTGATGTCCTTTAAAAGTTCCGACAAGTCCGCCATTGTCCACGTTCCAAAGTTTCACCCCTCCCCCAAAATCACCACTGGCTAAGGTTTGACCATCGGGGCTAAACGCCACCGATTGAACCTTTTCTTGATGACCCAGAAGAATGTGCTCTGGAGTATTATTAAAATATTGAGATTCTAATTGTTGTAAATCCCACAATTTAACGGCATGATCCCAACTTCCCGTTGCTAACCGTTGACCATCGGGACTTATTGCTACTGACCAAATCGCCTCAGTATGAGCTTTAAACGTTCTTAATAATTCTCCGGTATGCCAATTCCAAATATCAACAATTCCGTTAGTTCCACCACTCACTAAGGTTTGATTATCTCCGCTAAAAGCAAGAGACTGTACCTCGGTTCCATATCCGTTTAATGTCCTTAACGTGCGTCCGGTGTCAATATCCCACAGGCGAATGGTTTGGTCACGACTGACACTCGCTACCGTTTCCCCATCGGGACTAATCGCAACGGCATAAACCCATCCTTGATGACCGTAGAGCATTTTTTTCTGACGACCATTCCACAAATCCCAAACTAAAATAGTTTGGTCACCGCTTCCACTCACTAACGTCCGACCATCCCGACTCATCGCCAAGGTTCCCACCGGTTGAGAATGTCCTAATAGGGTGTTAATTAATTCTCCGGTATTGGCATCAATAATATTAATTGAGCCATCGGTATTACCATAAACTACAAATTGACCATCGGGACTCACCGCCACCGACCACACCGGGCCAGTATTTTTGGATAAGGTTCGGACAGCCGCAGGGTTTTGAAGCATGGGGGGGGCAAAATTCTCAATTTGGGGTACAGGAATTTTAAGATCAGGAACTTCATAAATGGGTTCTGGAGGTTGGGAAGAAATTTGAGGGACAACAGACGGTAGGCGAGAACTCATAAATAAGGAAAATAACGCTAAGGCGACGCCTCCCCAAGTGGTTAATACCCATTTCTGTTGAACAGCTTTTGTTAACTTAACCGGAATTGGCCCTGATTTTAAATCTTGCATCACCGCCATCGCTGAGGGATACCTTTTGCTGGGGTTGCGTTCAATTAATTGATTTAAAATTCGGGTTAAACGTTGACTAATGGGTCTTTTGAGATAATCTTTCCAAACCCAAGTATTCGTTTTAATGTCAAATAAATCAAAGGGAGACATCTGAGTTAACAGATGTAGACAAGTTATCCCTAAACTATAAAGATCGGTTTTAGCGTTAATTTCTCCTGGTAGTTGTTCCGGTGCGGCATATTCTGGGGAACCTTGAAGGGTTGTTGAGAAATTTTTTTGAGGATAAATTCCGGCAAAATCAACTAAAATTAACGGTTTTGTAGGAGGAATAACAACGGAACGACAGATGATATTTTCGGGTTTAATATCCCCATGTACCATTCCTTGTTCATGAATCCATTGAAGCAAGGGCAGAATTTCACTGAGGATATACCAAATTTGCAATTCTTGAAACACGCCGTCTTGTTCAAGTTCTTCAGCTAAATTTCGCCCTGAAATATATTCTTGTACAATATAACCCCAATCTTTTTCTTCAAAGCACGCTAACAGGTCTGGAAGGGCGGGATGTTGACTGATGGGGTCTAATTTGCGACTATAAATACGGAACTCGACACGGGCGTCCTCTTGAGATGGCGGATAAAGACATTGCTTAATGACGCATCGAGGTTGAGACGGTTTATCTTCATCAACGGCTAAAAACGTTCGGTTCCATTGACTTTGACCTAAAATTCGGATAGCACGATAGCGGTCTTTGAGGCGCAATTGTGAGCCACAACTCTGACACAAAAGGGCGTGAGTCGGGTTTTGAGGCTTCTGACATTGGGGGTTGATGCAGTAACTCATAACCGGAATTTTTTAGTATATTTTTTCTATGATACGTCTTTCCAAAAGTTTCGTCTGATTCAGGGAAGGCGATCGCTGATTCTTCAATAAACGCAACATTTTTGAGAGAATTTTCTATCATTACCCATTTTAACCTATGGCTTTCATTCGTATTGTTCCCAGTTGGCAACTTCCTGAAAATCAAATTACCCCAGAGTCGGTATTTCTCAATCGTCGTCGCTTTATGAAAAGCTTAATTGGGGCAGGATTAACAGCCACAATTTTACCTTTAACCGGATGTCAATCTTCCTCAACGGCTAAAAATCAGGATAATTTTTCAACTCAAGTGATCTCAAATTTTACTCAAAATCCAAATTTTGCTGATGTCAATCGTCCGGTTACGGCGGAAGATTTAGCCACAAAATATAATAACTTTTATGAGTATGGGGGGTCAAAATCTATATGGCAAGCGGCGCAAGCATTACCCTTAGAAGATTGGAAAATAGAGGTTTCAGGATTAGTCAAAAATCCCACAACTTATGACTTAGATGATCTTCAGAAAAAATTCCCCCTAGAAGAACGAATTTATCGCTTTCGCTGTGTAGAAGCTTGGGCGATGATAGTTCCGTGGTTAGGGTTTCCAATGAACAAATTAATGGCGGCGGTTGAACCGACTTCTGAGGCAAAATTTGTGCGGTTTACGTCTTTTTATGATCCTAAAATTACCCCAGGGCCAGGATTTTGGGCGAATGGTTATCCTTGGCCCTATACAGAAGGATTAAGAATTGAAGAAATGGCAAATGAGTTAGCGTTTTTTGCCATTGGAATGTATGGAAAAACCCTTCCTAAACAAAATGGTGCACCGTTACGGATGGTGACTCCTTGGAAATATGGATTTAAGGGAGCAAAATCGATTGTTAAAATTGAATTTGTTAAAAACAGACCTGCTACGTTTTGGAATACGTTAGTTCCTGATGAATATGGTTTTACAGCGAATGTAAACCCGAATAAACCTCACCCTCGTTGGTCACAAGCGACGGAACGAATTGTTAGCAATAGTCCGAGTTTTTCTTGGGAACAACAGCCAACTTTACTGTATAATGGGTATGAGGAATATGTCGGTAATCTTTATGCTTAAACTGACGGTTTGAGGGGAGCTAAACAATCAAAAATTTGAGTGTTGGGCTGTAGCGAACAAGAGAAGCTAAAGCCCAACACCGTCAGAAGCTAAACGTTGAGAACTTCTTAATTTTGTTTCAAATGTCCGCAATATTGTTTTAAACAGCTTTGTAACAATTGAGCATCAAAAATAATCGGGAGAAAGTGAATACTTTTGACTTCTCGAAAATAAAATAAAATCGGTACAGGAGTCCAAAAAATTTCCCAGTTACTCCACTCTTGATAAGGAAACCGACGAATCAGTTTACCCGAACGATAAACATCTAAATCCGTTGGGGTAAATTGTAGACGAATCAAGGCGGTTTGGATGAACAGAAATAATGCAAAAAAAGCTAGTGCTAAACTTCCCCATCTTTGAATTAAAAATAAAGGAAATGCACTAATCATTAGCACGATTGGAATAATATAATTAGGAGGTAATTCAATCGTATTAGGAGTTTGGGTGGTGGGTGTTGTGGTCATCGCTTCAACTTAATTTTGTCAACTTTAAATTAATAGTACCAAACTTCTAGCAGGAAAGAGAAAATTCTACTTTGTACACGAATCCATATTCTTTGCGATTGCCCATTATAATTATTTCTTAATAACTGGGCAGGATAACCCCGCCCCTACAAGGATAACAGAATTAACCAATAACGGCACTTCCCATGCCTTGAAACATAATCCAAGATAGGAAAAAATCAAGGATAAATATAGATAATAAAGCGGTAACAACGGCCGTTGTTGTGGATTGACCGACCCCCTTGGCTCCCCCAGTTGTAGTTAATCCCCAACTCGTCCCAATCACAGCAATTGCCGCCCCAAATACTAATCCTTTGACTAACCCACTACAAACATCCCAAACTTGTAAAAAATTCCGCACAGAATCTAAAAATACCGTCGGAGAAATATTGTACAGACTATTAGCAATTAATAACCCTCCTGCTAATCCCGTAATTAAGCAAATAATCGTTAAAATCGGTAACATGGAACAACAAGCAATCACACGAGGAATGACTAAATAATCTACCGGGTCAGTTTTCAACATATAGAGCGCATCAATTTGTTCTGTAACCCGCATCGTGCCAATTTCTGCGGCAAAAGCTGAACAAACCCGTCCCGCAACAATGACGGCGGTTAATACCGGACTTAATTCACGAGCTAAAGATAGGGCTAAAACTCCCCCGACAATATTAACAGCACCTAACGAGACGAATTCTCGCGCCACTTGAATGGTAAAGACCATCCCGACAAAACTGGCCGTTAGGAGGGCAATCATTAAGGATTCTGGGCCAACAGCAATCATTTGTTCCAAAGTATTACGACGGTGGATTTTACCCTGAAGTAAATGCACCACCACTTGTCCGGCCAATAATAGGGCGGCTATAAATCGCTGTAGCCAAATTTCAAAGCTGGAACGGGTATTGGAATTGCTCAAGGGAATAACAACTGTATAAAGTTCAATCAATAATTAGAAATATACAAATCTTCAACAAGATTTATAAAGCAGAAAGTTTAATTTTTTTGACTTTATATTTAAGTTTTCTCACAGATTCGATTAAAATGCGCGATCGCTCTTATCTTAGAAATTAGCCAGTTAGATTGACCGTGATACCCAATCCAACAAAAGTCAACGGTACTAGCATCCCCAGATAAAATATAAAATCCTCCCAGGGATAGATTTATGAGTATTTTTTCTCATCTGATTCGTTCTTTGCTCTTGGCGATTACCTTTAGTTTCATCGCCCCTTTATTATTAATCGCGATGGGATTAACGATTTTCGTCTTCATGAGTCACCTTCCTTTTATCCAAAGCTTAGGGGAGTTGGGCTGTAACCAAATGCTCAAATTTCTGGCTACCTTTGGTAGTGGACATCCTGTGCAGGGGTGTTTAGTCATTGCCCTAACTTGTAGTTTAGTGGGAGGATTATTTGATACCTATGCGGCTTGCCAAAACTTACGAAGTAATTAAACAGCTATTATCAAATGAAATCATAATCCGGTCAAGATTCGGTTGAGTCAATATTATAACCCGGATTCAAATCGATTATTAAGTATAATTTATAAATATTTACAGTTCTACATAATTTTTTTGATAAACTGTTAAGAAATGAAAAGAAAATGGGGATTTCATCAGAACCCTTGGTAATATATACTTAGCTAAAATAGAAAAATGAGATAAATTAGCCAAAATCGGTTTTTTAACGTTGTCTATTCCCTGAGTTTGATATCAACTGGAAGCTTTTATTTTTTATTGAAAAGCTTCTGGAATTCAACTCAGTTTCTATTATCTTAATTCAAAATTTATGATTAAAAAACCTGTTTTCTCCCTAATTTATCAGATTAAGATCATAAAAAACACAGAAAAAAAGGTACAATTCTATGTCAACCAATTTAGATGTAGCCGTCATTTCACCTTGGAAAGCTGAACTGGTTAAAGATATTGTTCCAGGCTTCTTTGACCTTTCAGCAAGTAATCTTATCAATTTTAACAATACCCTGTATTTTGAATCAGATCAAACTCAAAGTTATTATTCTTCTTACTATGCAGCCAAGGAACAGTTGTGGAAAACTGATGGTACAGAAGCGGGTACAACTTTAATTAAAGATCTAGGATTATTTGAAAATCAAGCTTTTTCCTCAGAGGTTAACAACGATATTTTATACTTTGAAGTTCTTGTTCAAGATCCTAATACAAATTTTTCCAGCCTTCAGTTGTGGAAAACCGATGGTACGGATACAGGAACTCAGTTAATAAAAGATTGGGGAAGCTCCTTAACTATTAATAGTTTTATCCCCGTTGACAATTCCCTATATTTTACGACGGGGAATTACTGGAATGATACTCAGTTATGGAAAACCGATGGTACAGAAGCGGGAACTATTTTAGTTAAGGATTTTGGTAATGATATCTCTGATATCACGGAAGTTAATAATAGTTTATATTTAGACGTTTCTCAATACGATTCGATGACGGGAACCTCAACAGCCCAGTTGTGGAAAACCGATAGTACAGGTACAGGAGTTGAATTAATTAAAGACTTTGGAAATTTAACATTTGGTACTGCTTATGAAGATAGCAAGATCAGTGTTAATGATAGTTTATACTTTGAAATCACTCAGAGTTATAATTATTATTCACCGACTCCTCCCCTTTCTCAATTGTGGAAAAGCGATGGAACCAACACCGGAACAACGATAGTTAAAGATTTTGGCAGTAGCAAAGATATTAATAATTTTTGGGACGATCTGAATAATACTTTTTACTTTTCTGTATCAATCCCTAACACAGAGAATTACTCTAACACAACCTACGAATTATGGAAAAGTGATGGTACAGATGGCGGGACAACCTTAGTTCAAGACTTCGGAAAATCTTCTCTTGATTACTTAACAACTGTCAATAATACGCTGTATTTTACAGTTAATAGCATTGATTCCTTGACCAATATTAATAACCGTGAGTTGTGGAAAGTCGATAGCAATGGTAATATCAGTTTAGTCAAAAATTTAGGAGATTTTTCAATTCAAGACTGGGAAGTCATTGATAATACATTGTATTTCCAAGCCTTAAAAACTGACTCTGATACCTATACATCAACGGCTCAGTTGTGGAAAACAGATGGCACGGATATCGGTACAATATTAGTCAAAGAGTTTCCTAACTCGAATTGGGTTTGGAGCTACAATAGTTTAGGATTAGAAGCCATCAATAATACCCTTTATTTTCCATTAACAGATCCCAATTATGGCACAGAATTATGGATGAGTAATGGTACAGAAACAGGAACAATGATGGTAGCTGATATTAACCCCGGAAAAGGAAGTTCTAATGCTTCGATTCCTGTTGATGTTAATGGCATCCTTTATCTAGTTGCTGATGATGGAATTCATGGAAATGAATTATGGAAATTAACCCCTACTGGGAGTAACCCAATTGCACAAGAAGGATTAAGAAATAATGCTAAAGCTTTGGGGATGAGTCATCTGAAGTCAATGTCTGAATTAATCAGCACTGCTTATCCAGCCCCAACTTTTTCTAATCTCCTTGAAACACCTTCTAACTTCTAGTTGATTTAAACTGACCTGTTAATGACCATCCGTTCTAATTTTGTTCAAAATTCGTTTACTATTTTGAGAGGAACTTTTGTTTTTAATTTAGGATAAATTTGTTCAATGGCAGATATTGTTGATATTGCTGTAGGCGCGGGTTCATTTACAACCTTAGTGGCTGCTGTTCAAGCCGCAGGTTTAGTAGAAGCCTTAAAAAGTCCTGGCCCCTTTACGGTTTTTGCCCCCAATGATGACGCCTTTGCTAAACTTCCCCCTGGAACTGTACAAACCTTAGTTCAAAATCCCCCCCAGTTAGCCCGAATTTTAAAATTTCATGTGGTTTCAGGGAAACTGACAAAAGCCGATTTAGAAAAATTGGGTTCTGTCACCTCTTTAGAAGGTTCACCCATTCCCATTAATTGTTCTGATGGGTTTGAAGTGAAAAATGCAACGGTTCTCGCACCGAATATTGAAGCCGATAATGGCATTATTCATGTCATTGATACGGTGATTTTAATGGGTTAACTCGTTGTTAACAAAGCTCTCCCAAATTTCGGGAGAGTTTGTAATAGTTTTAGCATGATTGAGTCATCAATTAATATTAATATGACTGAAACAGAAACTCATAAACAAAATATACTTGAACTAGCAAAACAGGGACATCCAAAAGCGATTGCTCTTTTACTCAATCGTCATTTAAAACCTAAAGGAATTACAGTTAAATCAACCTTAAATAAAAACTCGTTAAAACTAATATTTGAGGCTGAAAAAATCATTCATCAAAGCGTTTTGGTCGAATGGCTGAAGGTTTCTCTTCTTCGCTATATTATTTCTGATTTGATTACAGAGGTAATTATTTACTATAGAAAAATTGGTTGTGATTTTCCTGATTGGCAAGAAGAAATAGCACTTGATTCTCTTCATAATATTTCTCAAACAAATCCTGATCAACCTGTTGAAAATTCATCACCTGATTCTGATTATCCTTCAAATCCTCAGAATTTAACAGAATCTATCACATCAAAAATAATGGAGTTTGGCTCATTATTTAATTCGATTCCTACAGTCACAGAACAGGTTAAAAATAATGTAGCTGAAACTCTTAATAATGTCACTGATCAAACTGGAAAATCTGTGATAGAAACGGCAATGAATATTCAAGGGAGTGTTGGAAATTTGAGCCAAAGTGTGATCCAAGGAGGAAAACTGGCATTTGGGAGTATTTTTAATCGAAAAGAAACTGTTCAAACTATAACGCCGAACCCTCCCAGTCAAACGAGAACAGAAGTTAATGGGTTTAACAATAATCCTTTGTTAAAATCTATCATCAAAACCCTAAATGTTGATAAAATATTTGAGATTATTGAAAAAGTTGATTTAGCTCAAGTCGAAACCAATATTCAACAGTTAAAAACTCAATATCCTCATGAATCTGCTTCCCAGATTAGTCATCGAATTATGGTGGCGAAAGTTTTAGATTTGGGAACATCTGAAATCGCGTCAAAATTGATTTCAGAAAGATTGAGTACCTTCATGAAAGTTGATACTACCCCTAGCCAAATTTTAGAATTTGAAATGATTTATGAAATTGCCTATGCTTATGGATTAAATATTCATGATCCCATCAGAAAAGATGAAGCTTTAGCCATTTTTTCTTTAGCTTTAGGTAGTCATCAAGCTTTAAAATTAGGGTTAGGATTATTAGGAGATGTGCCTTTAGCTGGAGTTGTGATTAGTGTCAGTACCAATGCTGTTATCCTGTATGCTTTGGGATATGCAGCGTGTCAATTTTATGAATCCAATTTATATCATGATCAAAAAGAAACAACCTTAGAAACGATTCAGCTTGAAAGTCAAAAATATTTAGAAAATGCACTCACACAAGAAACGATTATTGATCAAATTTTAGTTCATCTGATTTTAGCTCGCAATCCTCATCAAACTTGGGAAAAAATTCTACCCCAATTGCAAAATATTCATCTGAGTGTTCATTCCTTAGAACTAATGTCTAAAACAATTAATAATCCACCACCCTTAAATGATTTACTCGAACAACTCAATCCAGATTTTGCCATTGCGCTTTTAGCAAAATATCAGCAAATGGTTCATTTATCGGGAGTTAAAACTCCTGAAGAAGAACAGATAATTAATAGGATTCATGAAAAAATAAAGCAACCTATCTAAAAAATTGGGTTCGATTGTAGTAAAATATATCTAATAGGAGAAAAAATTTTGAGTCGGTTTAATGATTTGACAGCAATTGAATTGTTTGCTGGAATTGGTGGTTTTCGTTTAGGGTTAGAAGCCAGTGGAATTGAAACGATTTGGGCGAATGATCTTAATGAATTGTGTTCTCAAGTTTATCAAAGCAATTTTGGTCAAAATTCAATTGTATTAGGAGATATCCAAAATATTAATTTAGCGGATATTCCTGAACACGATTTATTAACCGCAGGATTTCCCTGTCAACCATTTAGTGCGGCTGGCAAAAAATTAGGAATTCGGGATCAAGTCCGGGGAACTTTATTTGAAAAAATTGTAGAAATTATAGAAGCTAAAAAACCTCGGTATTTTTTATTGGAAAATGTTAAACGAATTTTAACAATGGAACAGGGACACCATTTTAAAGTTATTTTAAATGCTTTAGCGTCTCTCAATTATTTAATTGAATGGCGAATTATTAGCCCGATTAATTTTGGTATTCCTCAAAACCGTGAGCGTATTTTTATTTTTGGAACTCGTTGTGAATCTAACTACAACCCGATCAATTTAGAAGATCATTTAATTTTTTTAAATCAAAGCGAGACTGAATACTTCAATTTAGATTTCGAGAATTTTGAAAAATATTTATATCCTATTTTAGATTCCCAGATTAAAAATTATCCTTGGGGAATTGCTTACCAAAATAAAATGTATAGTCAATCTCTTCCATTATTTCCTAATATCTATCCCCCTACCCGATTAAAAAATATTATTCAATCTGAATCAGAAGTTGATCCTCAATTTGATTTTACCGCAGATACTTTAAAACGAATTAAAAACAGTAAAGCGGTTAACCGTTATTGTAATGGTGTAGAAATTTTATATAACCAAGATGGGGGTGCAAGGTTAGGGTATACTATTTTTGGTGTTAATGGAGTTGCTTCGACTTTGACCGCATCGACTTCCAGACATTATGAACGATATCAAATTGGTAATAAATTTAGACGATTAACGCCGATAGAATATGCACGTTTAATGGGTTTCCCTGACAATTGGTGTCGAGTTGCTAAAATTTACGATCAATACGCTTTATTTGGTAATGCTGTTGTTCCCATTTGTATTGAATGGATTTGTCAAAGAATAGGAGAAAAAAATATAACAATTCCACCTAAAAAATATCAACAACTCAGTTTATTGAATAATTCTTATATTTTGAAGAATGATCGAACAATCAACGTTAGGAACTGAGGGTGTAGAAAATTTAATGGGATAACCCTTAAACAACTTATCCTACACCCTACACCTAATTTAACGATAATTAGAGCTTTGAATATTTCTTAAACGAGCTTCAGGACGTTTAAATCGATCTAATTGAGCTTCAAAAAATTGACGATTTGCCATCAAATGTTTAGGATTTTGATCATCTAATGGGTACAGTAAAGCCGTGCGTAACGCTTGAATGACCGCAGAGGTCACACAATACATTGACCGTTGGAAACTATTTGCCAACTGAATCAACATATCATCCTCACCTCGGCAATGTTTTTGGTAATATTCCACTAAATAAGGAGGCAAGAAATGTAACATATCTTGCATTAATAATGTTGGGGGAATTCCGGCTGTGCCAACGGGGAAAATATCAGCATACAAAATACCATAATGGAAGTCATTTTGATCTTCTGGAACTTGTTTCGCTTGCGCGTTATAAGATTTTGTTCCTCGGAAGGGAGCAGTCCGATAAAATACCGCTTCAACATAGGGTAATGCCGCTTCATATAACCACATAAACCCTTTAGATTTGGGGATAATTTCATAACACTCCCCATCAATATAAACATGATGATAAATCGGACGACCTGCGATCGCAAAAATCCCATTAACCAGAAAATTCATCGCTTCAGGAACACTGGTAATTTTACCTTCATCATAGAGATCGCTCATTTCAAAAAACACAGGCGCCATCACTTCCCAAAACAGTCCTAAATTACTATAATAGGACATCATTCTGACCTGTTCGATGAATAAATCTGGGAACAGTTTATACAATCCCATCATCATCGGATTTTTCTTAAAATAAGCTTTAATCGCTTTATCTGCGTTAGCTTTATATTCATCCGTATCTAAATAAGGATCAAATAATCCCCCCATATCTCGATGCCAAAGCATCGCCTGCATACAAGCTTCAGCAAACTCCATATTCACTCGATCATGCCATAAATGATGCAGTAATTTAGGCATTTTTTTCGTTTCACCCGTTTCCATAAAAGCTAATAATTCCGGGTGTGCTGTTGCTTCTCCTCGCCAAATTCTTAAGTCCGCATCATCTCCCGCATAATGATTATGCAGGTCTAAATATTGTTTAGGAATGAAATATTTAAAAAAGGGTAAAGGATTTAAAAAAACTTGTTCAGCAATATAAAGTAAATCCCGCCAATAGAAATCCATCGGCACTGCATAAGCTTTATAAATCCCGATAATTTGCATTAAATTTTCGGGGGTATCTGGTAACATTGCTCCCCCCGCTTCTAAACGGTGAATAATCTCTGAAAATTCATGGGTTGAGGGGGGTAATTTGGTTTGAGGTAAGGTTGCTGTTGTCATGATTTTTTCCTTGTCTTAATTGATGTTAAAGGAGAACGCAAAAACCGGGTTTCTCAACAAAAAATCCTGATTTTATCTAAAAATTAAAGCTAGAAACCCGGTTTATAAGGGCTTATTGTTTAATTGCTATTTGGGTAGGAACAGCGTTATTCAAAGCAATTACCATCGATTGGGCGGTAGGTTCCATCCATCGGAATAACCAAGTGGGTTGGATACCGAGAAGAAAAATTAAGGCGGCTAAAATTAAGGCGGGAGCTTGTTCGGATAAACTCACTTTCGGGTAATACGCTAAGTTATTATCGAGTTTTCCAAAACAGGTACGATTGAGCAGAATGACAAAATAAACGGCCGTTAAACCGGAGGCAATAATACACAATAAACTGTGAATCGGGAAGACTGAAAATGTTCCTTGAAAGACCGGAAACTCAGCCACAAATCCAACTAAACCGGGGATACCAGCGCTCGCCATTCCGGCCATAATTAACAGGGAACTCGTGAGGGGTAAACCGCGAACCGGGTTCATTAATCCATTAAGAATATTTAAGTCACGGGTTCCGACTTTTTCTTCTACAACTCCGACTAATTGGAAGAGAATGGCAAGGATTAAACCATGAGCAATCATTTGAGCAATTGCCCCAATTAAACTCAATTCATTAGCCGCAGCAGCAGCAACTAAAATATAACCCATGTGACCAATTGAACTATAAGCCACCATGCGTTTAATATCCTGTTGAGCAATGGCGGTTAACGCTCCATATAAGACACTAATGACTCCAATTGTTGCCAGTCCAGGGCTCACAATATGCCAAGCTTCAGGAAACAGTTGTAAGCCAAATCGAATTAAACCATAGGTTCCTAATTTTGCTAGAATTCCGCCTAATAAAATCGTCACAGGAGGAGAAGATTCAACATAGGCATCGGGCAACCAAGTATGCAGGGGAACTAAAGGAATTTTGATCCCAAATCCTAAGAGTAAAACCGTAAGTAAAATTAATTGAGTGTTTAATGCAAAGTCCTGGGTTTTAATCGAAATATAATCAAAACTTCCAGCATCACTGAGCCAAGCCATCCCTAAAAATCCGGCTAAAATCAGAATCCCTGAAAGAGCCGTATAAATCAGGAATTTCATTCCCGCATAGGCGCGTTTTTCACTCCCCCAAATGCTAATTAAAAGGTAAACTGGAATGAGTTCAAGTTCATAAAAAAGGATGAAAAGCAGTAAATTTTCTGATAAAAATGCACCAGCAATACCTGCATTCACTAGCAAAATCATGGAGTAATAAAAACGAGGGCGGTTAATATTTCCATGACTGCTGGCAATAGCAATTAAGGTTAATAAACCACTTAACCCGATTAAGGGAAAGGATAAACCGTCTATACCTAAACTGTAGGATAATCCTAGTTGTGGAATCCAAGTCTGATATTCTTGGAGTTGGAAATTAGGATTAGTTAAATCAAAATCAAAGGTGAGTTTGGCTGTCCAAGCTAAAATGATAGTGGTAATCACTAAGGCAATGGAACGAACTTGCTGGGCTGAAAATTGTTTAGGTAACAACCCAATCAGCAAGGCTGCCAAAACTGGAATAATAATTAAAACACTCAACATAAGCTTAGGGTATGAGGATGAGGGGTAATCTCAGCAATATTCAAGTTAACCCAAAAGTAGGTTTTAAACCAAAGTTTTAAACTTTATTGATCATAACTTACTTTGTTTAAAAACAGTAAGATTATGATTTTTAAAGTCTTAATAAATCCAATAGAAATGATTAATCAAACTCTAAGTTCCGGTTGATATTTCATTTCTATTTTAACAAAGGTTTTAGGTAATCAGTTTAACTTTTCCGGTTTCTAATTCATAAAAACTGCCAACAACTTTTAATTCATCATTAGCAATTAATTGAGAAATAACCGAAGAAGACTTTAACTGTTTGATTTGTAGTTTAACATTGGCAATGACCGCTTCTTCCCAAGTCGGCTTACCTTTAACTGCAGGTTTAATGGCATCAATAATACTGCCAATTTTACCCGGAACAGAATTTCCGTCCAGAGTAGCTTTAACGGCTCCACATTTTTGATGACCTAGAATCATAATGGTTTTAACTCCTAATTCTAAGGCTCCAAATTCCAAGCTACCCATTTCTTCAGAGGTGACAACATTCCCCGCATTACGAACTACAAAAATATCACCTAAACCTTGATCAAAAATAATCTCGGCGGGTACCCTAGAGTCAGCACAACCTAAAACAGCCGCAAAAGGTTTTTGGCCTGTAGCAACTTCCTTAATTCGTTCTACATTTTGGTTAGGATGTTTCTGTTTATTTTTGATAAACCGTTCATTGCCTAACATTAATGTTTCTAAGGCTATTTCTGGAGTGATTTCTGAGGTTTCACAACTGGGAGCTTCTGCGAGAATTTTCTTTCTGTCTCGGTCTAAAACTTTTGTTGTGATTCCCGCCGTTAACAAGGCTGTACTCACAATGCAAACTCCATATTGCAATAAATCTCTGCGAGTATAATTGGGTGTATTGTAATCTGGGGTCATGTTGTCCTTCCTGGTTCATGCCATTGACACGGTTCAACAAGCAAGTTTATCCATCATTGAATGAAATTGATTATAAACTTGCTTGAGACTCCTTTAAGCTACCACATTGATCTTGCCTGTATCTAAGTCATAGTAACCTCCTACGATTTTTAATTTACCGTCTTTAATTAATTGGGAAATCACCGGAGAAGCTTGTAAACGATTCATTCCTAATTTAACATTAGAAATAATGTTTTCTTCTAAGGTTTTATTTTGATTAATGGCGGGTTGAATCACGTCTAAAATACTGGCAATTTGACCGGGAACTGCTTTTCCATCAATGGTAGCTTTGACCGCCCCGCAATTTTTATGTCCAATCACCATTAGCACTTTAGCTCCTAATACTAATGTACCAAATTCTAGGCTGCCAATTTCTTCAGGTGTAGCTACATTTCCCGCATTACGAACTACAAATAAATCCCCAAATCCTTGATCAAAAATAATCTCTGAGGGAACTCGTGAATCAGCACAACTGAGAATAGCAGCAAAGGGAGCTTGTCCTTGGGCAACTTCTTCAATTCTTGCCATGCTTTGATTCGGATTTTTGCGTTTATTTTCAATAAACCGTTTGTTTCCTTCTAACAATTGGTTTAAGGCTTCATCCGGGGTCATGTTATTATCCGCTCTTGCCGGTTTTTCATTGAACCAATTGACTTGACTTCCTAACCCAACAGTTAACGCAGCCGTTCCAACTACACCCGCCCCAAATTTTAATAAATTTCGACGAGAGACATTGAGATTGTTTTGAATGTTGTTCATAATTTCCTCACAGTGAATTTAAGTTTGAGACAGCTAGAATCTAAAAAAACTAGATGAATTCTGGATAAAAAAGCAGACTGATTTTAAAACAAGTTGAAGGAAAAATACCCTAATAATAAAGTGACACCCACAATAATTGTTAGGGCATAAAATTGGGTTTGTCCAGAAACGTTATATTTCAAACTTTGTCCGCTAAAAACTGTTACCAGTCCCACTAAGTTAACCAAACCATCGACAATATAACGGTCGATCCAATACATGACATTTGAAACTAATCCCACGACAAAAATAATCGTGACTCGATACAATTTTGCCGTGTAAAAATCATAAGCAAAAAAGTCTTGTAATGCTTGAGAAGGCAGTTTAACAGGTTTCGGCCAGTTGCTATTAAGATAAATTAACCCACTTAACCCGCATCCGGTTAAGGTTGAAGTTGTTAAGATTGCAGCAACGGTGAGATTGATCGTATATCCTTGGGGTAATAAACTCCATTGTTTTAATAATAAAGGAAGATGCAAACATAATCCCGCTAAAATCGTCATCGGTAACACCATCGCCCATAATACTTCCGGGGAACGGATGGTCATTTGTTTGGGTTTTCCGGTAAAAATTAATCCAAATTCACGGGTTAAACTAAAAGCCGTTAAACCATTTACTAAAAACAGACAAAAAGCAATAGCGGGTTGAGTGTTCCAAAGAGTTTCTGCTAACTCTAATATTGTCCAAAATCCCCCAAAAGGAGGCACGGCAATTAAGCTAGTCATTCCCACTAGGAAAGACAATCCTGAAATCGGACGTCGTGACCACAATCCTCCATATTGAGTTAAATCTTGGGTAATATTATTGCTAATAATTCCCCCGGTGGTCATGACTAATAAAGCCATGGGTAAGGCATAAGTTAACAGTAAAGAAAGTGCTGCTTGAGGTTGCCCGGTTCCCACTGCAATAAACGTGATCCCCATATAGACACTCACGGAATAGGAAAGGGCACGTTTAATATCAATTTGAGCAATAGCAATACAACTGGCACCAACAGCCGTTGCTAACCCAATTAATACCATTGTTGACATTACAAAAGGAGACAAGGCTAAAACGGGTTGCATTTTCACTAACACCCAAGCCCCGGATGCAACCACAACAGAATTGCGTAAAATTGTACTGGGAAGGGGGCCTTCCATCGCTTCATCTAACCATAAATGCAGAGGAAATTGGGCGCATTTTCCCAGGGGGCCAGCAAGTAATGCTAATCCTAATAAGGTGGCAACTTGAGGGTCAAGTTGGGCGGTTTGTGACCATTGAGCTAATTCTGTAAAATTCCAAGTTCCAGCCAGAGGAAATAGGGCGACGACTCCCATTAACAGAAATAAATCTCCCACCCGTTTGGTTAAAAACGCATCTCTAGCCCCGGTTACCACTAAGGGTTGGTTAAACCATAACCCGACTAATAAATAGGTTCCCAGGGTGAGAATTTCCAGAATAATGTAACTGTAGAACAGGGAGTTACATAACACTAACCCACATAACCCCGCTTCAAATAAGGCTAAGAGGGAATAAAACCTCGCCCATCCCCAGTCCATTTCCATGTAACCGACGGCGTAAATTTGGGCTAATAAATTTAACCCGTTAATGACTAAGGTGGCGCCAACAGTGACCACGGAAACTTCTAAGGGAATCGAAAGATTCAGGTCAACGATGCTGAACCAAGGAATGACAACGGGTTGGGGCGGATGACCCCAAATTTCGGTCAAGGCGCATAACCCATGCACAAAGGCGAATAAGGAGGTAATGATATTGACATATCCCGCCGGACGGGGGCCAGTGCGTCGAATAATGGAAGGAAACCAGAGAGTGGATAACAATGCTCCTATTAATGGGTAGCAAGGTATCCACCAAATGGTCTTCAGAAAGAAATCAGCCATTGGTGTGACCTATTGTTCGGTTTGCAAAAAGATTTTAACGGAGCAAAACCTTACTCCTAAAGCTTTGTAGCTTGTTGAAGTTGGGTTAACTTCAGGAGCTACATAGATTTTTTGCTGTTGAATATAAACATACCATAGACATTAGTATATGGATAGACCCAAGAGTATATGAATATAAGAGATATTTCTCATCTATTTAATAAATTTTCATTATATTGAGCAAAAATACTTAGTTAATCATCTTTTTTAGAAGCTAGAAATGAATTATCAGTTTGATCAACACAGTCAAGAAATACTACAAAAGAGTAATTTTGATGAGTTTATATTAAAATAGTTTTTTTATTTTTGTATATAATAAATAAAGATAAAGGTGAAACAGCGAATGGAACATCCTGCTTTTCAGAAAGTTAATGAAGATTTTTATACCAAAAAATCATAACCTAAAAGGAGCATGATAAGGTATAATGAGTCTTGTGTTTTATAAAAATTATATAAAAGCAATATGAAACAGCTTTCCTTATTTCCTGAAGAAGAAAACCAATATAACCCTCATAACTTAGATACATCCAGTTGGGGAACATTTAAAGATAGTTTAAAAGCTCCTATTCATAGTTGGTTTACCTATCCAGCCGGGTTTTCTTATAAAGCTGTTGAATCTAGCCTGAAGCAATATCAGATTAAACCCTTAGAAATTGTTTATGATCCCTTTATGGGTTCGGGTACAACTAATGTGGTTGCAAAAAAATTAGGGGTTAGTTCCTATGGGTGTGATGCTCATCCTTTCGTTTTCACAATAGCGCAAGCAAAATTAAATTGGAATGTAGGAATAACAGAAGTTACAAAATCAATAAAAACGATTTCTTCATTTATGCATGATCATCAAGAAATGATTAAAACAACAGCGATTCTAAAAGAAACTTTTCCTGAATTAGTTTTAAAATGTTATGATCCAAAAATTTTATTTAATTTATTGTTAATTCGAGAAAGCCTATTTAATTGTGATATTGATCAAAAAATTAAACAATTCTTGCTGGTATCTCTAACTAATGTACTGAGACAGGTTTCTACTGCTGCCACAGGATGGCCATATATTGCTCCTAATAAAATAAAAACAACATCTAGTAATAAGGATGTATTTTCAGAATTTCAAATCAATAGTTATAAGATGGTTAAAGATATAGAAATCATGTTAAGGGAAGTGAATCAAAACTATCTTTTAGCTGAACATAATTTATTGAATTTAGATTCTAGGAATACTAAAAACTTTATTTTAGAAAATACCATAGATCACATATTTACTTCTCCTCCATACTTAAATAATTTTGACTATGCTGATAGGACTCGATTAGAAATGTATTTTTTCGGTTATGCAAAAAACTGGGCAGATCTAACTGAACAAGTCAGGAAAAAATTAATGACTTCTGCTACTACACAAACCTCAAGAAGCGATGAGCGATATATTCTTTCATCAGAGTTAGAATATTATGCACCTAAAATCTATAATTTTCTTGATGAGGCTATAGAAAAATTAGGAATAATTCGTTTAAATAAAGGAGGAAAGAAAAATTATGATTTAGTTGTTGCTGGATATTTTAATGATATTTATGAAGTCTTAAAAGATTGTTATCGTGTTTTAAAACCAGGAAAAAAAGCTATTTTTGTCTTAGGAGATTCTGCTCCCTATGGAGTCCATATTCCAACAGATGAACTGATCGGAGAATTAGGAGTTGCTGTAGGGTTTTCTAGCTATAGAATTGATATTTTAAGGCAAAGAGGTGACAAATGGAAAAAAAACCCTCAACGCCATACAGAAAAATTAAGAGAATCTATTGTTACCTTAATGAAGGAATAAAAAAAACTATGAATAATATTAGTATACAAAATCCGGGTAGTGCATTAGGTGAAGCCATTGGAGCCGAACTGGAAAAAGCACTTAATACTTTTTTGAGACAGGTTGCAGAGCAGGAAGGATACCATTTTATTAGCAAAGGAGTAGGAACAACAAAGCAGGGAAACTCCCGAAAAGTATTAGTGATGTATGATCAATTTGGAACAGAATATAAAATTGATGCTGTTATTGCTAATCATGCAATGCAGCCTATTATTCTATTTGAATCCAAATATCTTCGCTATACCAAACATAATCGGGATAAAGGCAGTTGGATTTGTAATGCTCACTCTGCATTAAGAAGAAGATATTCTAGTATCAGAAGTTCAATTGCTGTATTAGCAGGGAACTGGACAAGGAATTCTTTAGCTATGATGACAAGCTATAATATTAATGTGTTTATAATTCCCTTTCAACTCATTTGTGAATTGCTCAAGGAACATAATATTGATTTTAACTGGGGAGAAAAAGATAGAAATATAGCAACCCAAGCTTGGATTCAATTTAATAGCCTAAGTCTGGATGAAAAAACTAGAATTGGAACAGAAATGATTGCTCCTATTCAAAGGAATCTTGAACAAAGTGTATTGAATATTTTAGATGATTCTCTAATTAGAGAAGTTGATAAAATTTCTATTGAACTTCATTCTAATTTAGGAGAGATTAAAAGATATGAATTTAAGAGCATTATGGATGCTATTGAATTTATGAGCATGGATGATCTAACTGAAGCATTTTTGATTACTGATTCTTTTACTTTATTTGATCCTCCGGCGAATTTTAATACCTAAATAGAGTATAAATAAATATTATCTTATGTTACCATCAAGATTAATCTCTTTCCCCAAAATCTCATGAATTACGGCCCCTCTCCCAATACTCGCTATCCCATCCCCGAACAAACCCGATTAGTTTATCTAAAAACCATTATTCAAAATCCTAATATTATTGTTGGGGATTACACTTATTATGATGACGTTGATCACCCAGAAAACTTTGAACGCAATGTTTTATACCATTTTGATTTGATCGGTGATCAACTAATTATTGGTAAATTTTGCTCCATTGCTAGCGTTAAGGCAAGCCCTAGACTCGGATTAAAATACAACTCAATCTATTGATTTTTTTAATAAAAAACGGTTCAACCTGAAATCAATTTTAATTGTGGAGGAGAGGTCATATTATTCGGTATTAATCAACGATTAAGGATTAATTAAAATCGCTTTGGGTTTGCCTTCTTCAAATAAAGAAGCTGATAATAATATCACGGGAAGATGGGTTTCATTTTCCCCATAATGTACCATTCCTCCCACTTCAACTAACGAATCTCCTGGGTGTAAACGGGTAGTTTGACCCGCTTCTAGGGTTTCTTCTTTGCCATTAGCACGGGTAATTTTTGCCGACCCTTGAACAACGGTATAAGTTAAAGTTCCAGATTCTACTTGTTCAATTTGCATCCCTGGATGGATATGAACAGGTAACTTACTATTAGGAGGAATCGTATATTTTACTAATTCTAAAACCCGACCCGGTGCTTCTTGGGGAAAACCACTAGCTAACACTTCACGAGTTACCTTTTGAGTGTAACCATTGGTTGGGGTTTGAGTTTGTTGACTTCTAACACTGGCAACACTGCTTAAAAATGTGAGTGCAACCAGGGGGATGAGTTTATGAAATTTAATCATTTTTTTAGAGATAATTAGGGAAAGAGATATTATACTAGATCAAATTATTTTTATATCATTTCGAGCCAAAGGCTAAACTTGATCCAGTGGGAGCTTGCACACCCATTAACCGCTAAAATAAAACCAGTATAAAGAGCGTTACAAACGCGGTTATTCTTCAGATTCTATGAGCGAAAGAACACTATTTGATAAAGTTTGGGCGTTGCACACCGTTGGCACTCTCCCGTCAGGACAGACTCAACTCTTCATTGGTCTGCACCTGATCCATGAAGTCACCAGTCCCCAGGCGTTTGCGATGTTACGCGATCGCCACCTCAAGGTGCTGTATCCTGAACGTACCGTCGCTACAGTTGATCATATCGTTCCCACCGATAACCAAGCTCGTCCTTTTGTGGATGTCTTAGCCGAAGAAATGATGCAGTCCTTGGAAAAAAGCTGCAAAGAACACCAGATCCGCTTTTATAATATCGGGTCGGGAAATCAAGGAATTGTTCATGTGATCGCACCGGAACAGGGGTTAACCCAACCGGGGATGACCATTGCTTGCGGAGACTCCCACACCTCAACTCATGGGGCATTTGGGGCGATCGCCTTTGGGATCGGGACTTCCCAAGTACGGGACGTGCTGGCCTCTCAAACCCTAGCGTTAGGAAAACTGAAAGTTCGTCGCATAGAAGTCAATGGCCAACTAGCACCAGGGGTTTATGCCAAGGATGTTGTGCTCCATATTATTCGCACCTTGGGCGTTAAAGGCGGTGTGGGGTATGCCTATGAATTTGCGGGAACCACCCTTGAGGCGATGTCCATGGAAGAACGGATGACGATCTGTAATATGGCCATTGAAGGCGGCGCTCGCTGTGGCTATGTGAACCCGGATCAGGTCACTTACGACTATTTGCAGGGTCGAGATTTTGCCCCCAAAGGAGAGGACTGGGAAAAAGCCGTTACTTGGTGGAATAGTATCCGTAGTGATGCGGATGCGGTTTATGATGATGTGGTCAAATTTGAAGCTTCGGAGATTGCCCCAACCGTCACTTGGGGGATTACCCCCGGTCAAGGAATGGCGGTTAATGAGTTAATTCCTGATTTAGAAGAGATTCCAGAAAGCGATCGCGACGTCGCCAAAGAAGCTTATCAATATATGGAATTTGCCCCCGGAACCCCCATTCAAGGCACAAAAGTAGACGTTTGTTTTATTGGGAGTTGTACCAATGGCCGTCTCAGTGACCTGCGGGAAGCCGCCAAATTTGCCCAAGGTCGAAAAGTCGCTAACGGGGTGAAAGCCTTTGTGGTTCCCGGCTCTGAACGGGTGAAACAGCAAGCCGAAGCCGAAGGACTCGATAAAATCTTTGAAGCAGCAGGGTTTGAATGGCGAGAAGCAGGATGTTCGATGTGTTTAGCGATGAACCCTGATAAATTACAGGGAAATCAACTCAGCGCTTCCTCTTCTAACCGAAATTTTAAAGGTCGTCAGGGTTCTGCTAACGGACGGACATTGTTGATGAGTCCAGCGATGGTTGTTGCAGCAGCAGTGAACGGGGTTGTTACGGATGTACGGGAGTTGTTGTAACTGACCTAACCCCCCAGCCCCCTTCCCTGCAAGGGAAGGGGGAGCAGTTTAGACATGAGTCAACATTTAATACTAGAATTCTTCTCCCCTCTCCTGGCAGGAGAGGGGTTGGGGGAGAGGTCACAATGAGCAAAGTCAACGATTTGTTAATCTTAAGTACGAAACATTAACCATGAGTAAAATTCAAAGTATTTCAGGAAAAGGAATTCCTTTAGTCGGGAGTGATATTGATACCGATCGTATTATTCCTGCTCGGTTTTTACGGTGTGTAACCTTTGATGGATTAGGAGAACAAGTATTTGCCGATGATCGCCAGCAAATGCAAGGTCAGCACCCCTTTGATTTACCCGAATATCAAGGTGCAAATGTATTAGTTGTTAATGCTAATTTTGGCTGTGGTTCTTCACGAGAACACGCACCTCAAGCGATTGCTAAATGGGGAATTCAAGCCATTATTGGTGAAAGTTTTGCAGAAATATTTTTTGGCAACTGCGTCGCCATTGGTATTCCCTGCGTTATCGCTGAACCGGAGGCAGTCAAGGCATTTCAAGAAGCATTAAAAACTAATCCTCAAGCGACTGTTACCGTTGATTTAGAAGCACTGAAAGCATCCTGCGGGGATTTAACGATTGATGTGCAAATGAATGCAGGTTCCCGTCAATCTTTTGTCACAGGACTGTGGGATAGTTGCGGACAATTAATTGCGAATGTTGATAAAATTCGAGAAACAGCCGCAAAATTACCTTATCTGAATTGGGCAAATTAAAACCTAAAACCAGCAAGGAGGCATTCAGCTTCCTTGTTATTTTCAACATTGATCGGGTTAAAAAGCTTTGATTCCTAGATCGATAAAATAGAAATTTTTTTCAACTCAACAACGTTTGAAAACATCATCTTTTATCTAAAATTCGGGGTTTTCCTTCTTCCCGCAACCCGCGATTTTCTTCCCTTGCTAAACAACTCCGTAGCAGTTTACTCTTGATTGGATTACTTAGTGTTCTCACCAGTGGATGATTGTTCGATTAGATGAAGCGGAGATGAAAGCTGTTGATATTTATGAAGGAATTGATAATACTTTATTAATTTTACAAAACCGTTTGAAAAATAATTTAATCCCCTATTGAATGTCCGTTAGGATGAGTGTTTTTTGATTATAGTTTAAAAAAATAGCGATCGCCCGCTTCCACACCAGAAGATCGCATCGCTTATAATATAGCGCTACGCATTACAGTTAGGACATTTCTGAATTCTCAAACCCTTTCACTTCTTACTGTTCCCTGTTCCCTGTTCCCTGTTCCCTCTTCAAGTAGCGCTATATGAGTGATTAGCCATTGTCACCTGACATCCTACTAAACAGGCATCTGGCCTGTTCCACACAGCCCACACCTTTACTTTTGCAAAGCTTAACAGGGTTATAG
>NZ_JBJUDF010000147.1:0-39661 GCF_046067725.1 Planktothrix sp. | reverse complement strand
GGAAAAACCATTCAAATATCCTTTAGATACACCAATGTAGTCATTTACAAGTCTATAAATTTCAGATTGTTTGAGCATATTTAATCAGAGCGCGATTACACTATCGATAACAATTAACAATAATTGATTTATCATTAAACTAATTACCGCGTTGTACAAGCCCAGACTTGAATTCTGCAAGTCCCTGTACCACATCCCGACAAAGCACTGGCTTCCGCTTGTTCACGGGTTGTCGCCCATCCCCAGCCCAAGTTTCCTAATTGATCCTTAGCCACTGCGCCACAGGCATTTTTAAACCAAACCTGGACTTGACAATCAGATTTACCGCATTCTTTCAATGCTTTTTGTTCCGCTTGTTGTCGCGTTGGATAATCGTAACCATAACCCCAACCCCCCGATGCTGAGGTTGCGATCGCTCCATAACGATCCGGTTGAGCAACTGCGACCCCAGCCATTAAACCTTCAAGAACAAGAATAGAAGCACTGATTAACAGAAAATGTTGTTTAGCCATTCCCATAAATTAATTGAACCCAACAGAATCGACATCCTAAATTTTAGGGATTATTGTAAGTTTCTGAAAGCGGTAAATAAATCGTCATCACGTTTCCTTGTTGGGGGCGCTGTTTAACAACCAGTTTCCCTCCTAAAGCTTGAAATAAATTTTTAGTCACCGCCATATTTAAGCTTAAACAACCGGTTTCCGGTTGAAACATTAACAACGGCCCAATCGATTTTAAAGGAGATTGGGGAGAGACTGCAAAACTAGAATTTCCCTCATTTACGGGTTGAGATTCTAACTGTAATTTTAATTGATGTCCGGCTAATCTGACTCCTACCTGAATATGACTACCATCGGGAAGACTGCGGGTAAAATTCTCAATCACTCCCGTTAAAACTTGATCAAGCATGGTGGGGTCACTGACAACAGTCGGTAATTTTTGGGGTAAAATGACCTCTAAGGTTTGGTTCCGTTGACTGGCTTGTTTTTGCCATCTGGGAAGGCTAATTTGAAACACCTCTCCTAATGACATTGCTGTTAGGGGTAGAGGTTTTCCATCCCGATAACCTCGACTACTTTGTCGAGTTTGTTCTATTTCTAATTCAACAGCCCGGAAAATTAAATTAAAGCGATCAATTTGGGTTGTGCATTCTTGATCAATCATTTCTAAACGCTTCCGAACCACTTCTGGGGGGAGGTCTGGCCGTTTTAATAACAGTCGTGTTAAGGTACGAATTGTAGCTAAGGGGGTTCGGACTTCATGGGCGATCGCTTGTAATAATTCCACTTCTGCCGTTGGGCTTGGATTGTCCATAACCGTTGTTTCTGAAGTTAAAGGAGCAGATTTAGATCTAATTTTTTCAGCGACTTTTTCTAATTTAGGAACCGTGATTCTAACGGATTTTATATCATCTTTAAAAGCATTTATATCTACTTTTTTTTCAGGTTCTAAAGATAAATTTTTCAATAATAAACGACTAAAATTTATCACCGTTTGATAAGAAGGTTCTATCGGTGAAAATTGGGCAATATTCTCCTCTAATTTGGTTTTATGTCGAGTGATTTCTAAGCTTAATTCTCGATTTGATGTTCTTTGAATTAACTCCATACGATCGCGCAAAATCAATAATGCTTTTTCGACAATATCAGGATTAAAGGAAAATAGAAAAGCAGGGCTTCCGGTTGTATCTTGACCCAAGACCATGACTAAACTAAACTGATGAGTCAAAACTAAACAAAACTGTTCTTTGACTAAGGGATCTTGCCCATGTAAAGGACAAGCTAAGGTCTGTGGAATAGAAGTAGAGGTTCCATCAGAAGCGGGAAGTAAGGCGAGAGGATGGCGTAATTTCAAGACAAATTCATCCCCTAATTTTGAGAGATCATGGGTAAAAATTTGGGTTGCAAAATGAATCGCTAAATGGGGATGAATTAAAACCGGAACCGGCCCGGAAATAATTAATCCTAACGGAGATAAAGAGTTGGATTTTAAAAAAGGACAATTTGAATTAATATTTTTTGATTCTGCATCAGCTTTTAATCGAACTTCTTCTAATAAAAAATTAATCGCTTGAACTCCACTATACCATTCTTTCTCTGCCTTTGAATATTGTTTAGCTTTAGAAGAAGGTTGAAAATGCTTCTCAGAATGACAAAGCAATTGAGAGGAAGATAAAGAACTCAAAGAATGAGTTTCATCTTGAGCTAAAATATCGCTGAGTGTAGGGAATAATATTTCATTCATCATTTGGCACCAAAACTAATTGTTAAATTTAAAAATAAAATTTAGAAATAAATTGAATCCAACTCCTACTCACAAATTAGCAAGATTGGTTCTCATTTCAGAATAGCGATATTTCCCTAATCCTATATTCGTAGAACCGAACCCTCTAGGGGGAGTTTACCCTGGAAGGGGAGCGGGGGGAGTCGGGGAATAGGGGAGTCGGGGAAGGAGTGCTACGTCTACCCTAGCTTGCTGAGTTTGAACCGCCAAGTGTCAACGGTTAACAACCCCAATATGATGCAAAATAAGGAGATACAGTCGACATTGCTGACCATTATGCCCAGTTTGCTTGCTGATGTGAAGAATCTGTTAGCCGATTTAATGGCTCGTTACCAATCTCAAGTGGATTATTTGGCAATTCGTTTAGAGGAAGCCGAAGAAACAGATATTTTGTTGCGCGGAGATCGAATTGAAACCTTAAGTGAAGGGCTGTCCATTGGTGGTCAAGTCCGCGCCTGTTATCGAGGAGGATGGGGGTTTTCCAGTTTTAATCGACTCTCAACCCTAGAAGAACGCATCGGTGAAGCGATCGCAGCCGCAAAACTCATTGGCGATGAAGAAACCCTGCTCGCTCCCATTCCCATTATTCAAGATAGCTGTACCTTACCGTTAACCGGAACCGATCCCCGTCAAGTTCCCCTCGCCCAAAAAAAGGAACTCTGCGATCGCTATGGTCACATTCTTCGTAGTGTTGACCCCCGCATTGCCACCATTTCCGTACGCTACAATGACAGCACCCAAAGGTTAATTCTGATTACCTCCGAAGGCACTTTCTTAGAACAATCTTGGGTGGATATGGAAATGCGGTTTGCAGCCACCGCCAGGGATGGGGACACTGTACAAACGGGACGAGAAACTACCGGCTCCCGCAAAGCCTATGAAGATTTAACGAATTTAGATCAGCAAGTTCGGAGTGCGGCGCAACGGGCGGTTAATTCCCTAGCCCTTCCTCCCGTTAAAGGCAATATTTATACTGTTGTTATTGATCCGATCTTGTCCGGTTTATTTGTTCATGAAGCCTTTGGTCATTTGTCAGAAGCGGATATGACCTATGAAAATCCTGACTTATTAGAAGTGATGACCTTGGGACGTCAATTTGGCCCCAAAAACCTACAAATCTTTGATGGTGCGGCGCCTCCAGGTCATCGGGGAAGCTATCAATATGATGATGAAGGAACTCCGGCGACCACGACGCAACTCATTCAAGATGGGGCGTTAGTCGGTCGCCTTCATTCCCGTGAAACCGCAGGTAAATTAGGGGAAGTTCCAACCGGAAATGCTCGATGTTTAAATTATCACTTTCCTCCCTTAGTACGGATGACAAATACCTGGATTGAACGCGGGGATACATCCGTTAACGATTTATTCAGTGATGTTACAGAAGGAGTTTATGCTCGCAACTGGTTAGGGGGAATGACCAATGGCGAAATGTTTACCTTCAGTGCGGGAGAAGCGTGGATGATTCGCAATGGTAAACTCGCAGAACCTGTTCGAGATGTGACGTTATCCGGTAATGTTTTCACAACCTTGGCAGATATCGAAGCCATTGGCGATGATTTCTACTGGGATGAATCGGGAGGTTGTGGAAAAGGGGGACAAAATGGTTTACCTGTTGGCTGTGGGGGCCCTAGTTTACGCATTCGCAATGTGGTTGTTGGCGGGGAAGCAATAGAATGATCATAAGGAGTCATCCCTGAAATTCCTGCAATCCCTTGAAATCCGTGATTAATTTTCCCGTCGTCCATCACCTGGTTTGGGTGCTTTATCACTCGGATCAACATCCTGATTGTTTTGATGGGCAACTTTGATTTTAGAACAGTTAACAGCTATCCCAGAATCACCGAAGTAACAAGATTGAATCTGTTCGGCTCCAAATTCTTGAATCTGGTGCGGTTGGGAGTTTACACTGGGAGATAAACCTACAACCGTACTGATGATTAAAGCAGCAGCAAAGGTAGACATTTGTAGTTAAGGTATTAAGAGAGTTATTCTTGAATACGAGGTCTCGATTTGCCTATCCGGATCATGAAGAAAATCCTGATTCATCATCCCTTTTTCCAGTCATTCAGAAAATCAAGGCTCAAAAAAACTATCTGGAATTTTGTAAAATTCAGATCAAAAAAAATGGAGTGAGTTTATAGCAAAAACAAAGGTAAAACTATCATCCTGTTGCTTTTGAATTCACTCCTTTGCGGTTTTAATCTGGTTCATTAACGTCCACTGCCGCGGTGAGGAACAGCTTGGGCCTCTGCTGAATTGCCTTGTGTGGCAAGAACAGCCATTACTTCGCTATTGGGAGATAAAGCAACATTAATAGGAGTTGGAGTATGACGATTCATCGCTGCAAGTAACAATGTAGACAGTAAAATAGTGCTGTAGATTCGCATAAGATTTGTCCGTATGAGAGCGTCCATTCTCTAATACGACTTGGCAAAAATTAATCCGGTAAAACAGGTAAAATTTTTCAGAATTATTTTTTGAATGAATCAGAAGGCTATCTCTTTCAACTTTACCTATTTGAGAAAAAATAGATCAAATTCACAACTGTTCTAGGTAGCAATTTTGCTAATCAATGTGTTAAAATAAAAAAACATGACTAAGGTGATAAAAAATTCAGTCAGCCCTCACAATTATGACGACTCAAGAACAAAAACATCCCCAATACAAAGCCGATCGAAAGATCGTGAGTAGTCTTTTTGAGCAAGAAGCAACGGATTATAATCTGGCTGAATTAGCTCGTCTTAAAATTCGCTATCGAGGGTTTCCGGGTGCTAAGGATATTCAACTGGACTTAGAAAGAATTTTAGAAATCTGGGGATATACCGAGGAAACTTTATTTGAAAAAACCCGTCAAATTCATGCTACTGGTGAAATTTATCGAGGCCAAAAAATCGATCAAGAAGACTGGATTTGAACTTGATGTTTATTCTTGTTCACCATCGAGATGGCAGTTTCCAGATGAATTCAGAAGCCTCCCAGTTCAGATCTCCTCAAGATTCCCCAGTATTGCTATAGGTTTTGTGGCAATTTTGTGGCAATATAGAAAAGCTGTCTGATCAAGGTACCAGTGTTATTGACGGGTGCAAGTACCAGAGAGTTAGAGAGGAAATCGTAGGTGGGAATGTATGAAGGTTGGCGATCTCGTTACCGTTAAAACATCTGTTATTGTTTATGTCCATCCCGAACATCGAAATCAGAAGTTTGATGTTCAGGGATTGTCAGGAAATATTGTATCTATTATGACCGATTGGCAGGGAAGACCGATTAGTCCTAATCTGCCGATTGTTGTCGATTTTGGCAATAAATTTAAAGCTCACTTCCGAGAAGATGAGTTAGAATTGATACAATAAATGGAGAAGACAGGAGACAGGACAATCATTTAAGATCAATTAGGGTTCCGAGTCTCCTATTTTCCACCCAGGAACCAGCTAAAAATATTAATATCGCCTCGCATCTTTTCAAGTTCTTGGCGGTGGCGGTTTGCTGTTTCATAATACCATTGACAATATTGAGCAAATTCTTCTCGATATTCAACTTCTTGGTGAAATTCACGAGTGAGTTGATGAGCTTTGAGAATGTCCGCCGCTGGTTGATTGGGGTGTTGAACAATCTGTTCCCATTCAAATGGCATGATGGCACAACCCTAAATTCAGGAATACTGTCAAGTTAACACAATTTGTGGCTTTGGTGGGTCATAACCAACCTCGCAACCGATAAACAGCTAATCCAAGATATTCTTTTAAGGCTTGAGTGGTTTGATGCAGAGACAAAGTATCGGGTATCCAACTGAGTAAAACGCCTTGCCAGGTTGTTTGAGCTTGATTAATTTCAGTAGGAATCATTAAAAAGTCTGTGGGTGCTGGAATCACATTCATCCCTTGGCGTTTAAAAATTAATAGTGATCGCGGGGTATGTAAAGCAGAAGTGACCAGTAAAATTGGCCCTTGGATCTTTTGTTCTTGTAAAATTTTTCGGACATTAACGGCATTTTCATAGGTATTTAATGACGTTGGATCTTGTAAAATAGCTGAACTTGGAACCCCCATTACTTCAGCGATTTTTGCCATATCTTGAGATTCTGGATCACCTCCTCCTTGCCAGTTAACTCTACCTCCACTTAAGATTAACCAAGGTGCTTTTTTCTGACGATATAATAAGGAACCATACAAAATTCGATCACCGGCTTCCCCAACATCAACCCAAGGACGGGGGGGTAAAGCAGGTTTAGTTCCTCCTCCTAAAACCACGATGGCTGCTGCATTGGGAAGTTCATCTTGGGGAACATTTTGAGATTCGAGCGATCGTACTAATCCTTGAGCAACACCTCGACTACTTCCTAAGAGTAAAATAACTAAGGCGCAACTGATCACGGCTCCTGTCCATCGGGGATGTTTCCACAGCATAAACAAAGCCAAAACCATTAATAAACAGCTTAATCCTAAAGGATAAATAAATAAGGGTAAAAGTTTAGATAAAAATAGAAACATCTCAAAAAATCAATAAAAATCCTGAATAATTTAACCTTTATTGCGTTTAAAAATCCAACCGAACAAAGTTGTCGCTTGGGTGGGTCGGGGTGCGGATTGGGTTGGGGGGGGTAAGAGTTTAGATTTAGCGAGAATGTCAGAAAGATTATCGGTAATCACTTCGATTTCAAACGGTTTAGAAGGTTCAGGTTGTTGATCAATTTGCCACCATTTGACTAAACATCCGACCGATCCTCCTGATAGAATTCCTAAGCCTAAACTGGTAAATAATGAGTCTCCCAGCACAATAAAGCAGAGGGTAAAAAATATACCTGTAATAAATGCAGTGCGAAAAGCTGATGATGATTTTAACATAGGATTTTTACGGTTAATTAGAGTAGGGAACATCTGAACATTGGTTTTATAAAATACTGAGTGCTAGAAGCTGAACATCCGATTTGAACCTGTCTGAACAAGCCTGATCATTTTTGGAACAAAAATACCGTTAATCCTAATGATCAGGTAAAAACCATTCCCATGACCCAAGAAATGGGGGAAGTGTATACATCAGTTGTAGATTCATTATTTTTATAAATTTGTCAATTAAGATTCTTCTATTTTACGATATAATGATCCAATCAAGCTGAGTCTTGGGAAAAATAAATTTTAAATTTAATTGTTAAGGTAACGTGCAATCTCAAATTTGGTCATCTCTCTTAAAACAATATCGAGCGATCGCTGTAATTCGTACCCCAAAACGGCAACTGGGAAGACAAATGGCACAAGCAACCGCCGCCGGAGGAATGGGGTTAATTGAAATTACTTGGAATAGCGATCAAGCACCTGAATTAATTGCGGAGTTACGTTCCGAACTCCCTAACTGCTGGATTGGAACCGGAACCTTATTCACCGTTGAAGACGTTAAAAAAGCGATCGCATCAGGGGCACAATTTTTGTTTTCTCCCCATACGAATCCTGCCATGATTCAAGTTGCTCAACAAGCGGAAATCCCCATGATTCCGGGTGCATTATCTCCTACAGAAATTATCAACGCTTGGCAAGCAGGAGCCAGTTGTGTTAAGGTATTTCCTATTTCTGCCGTCGGGGGTGTAAACTACCTGAAAAGTATAAAAGAGCCGATGGGAAATATCCCCCTAATTCCCACCGGAGGGGTGACATTAAACAACGCCGCTGCCTTTATTCAAGCGGGTGCGATCGCGGTGGGACTCGCCGGAGATTTATTTCCTTCTGGTTTAATTGCTCAACAAAATTGGGACGCGATCACTCAAAAAACCCAAATACTCTTGCAACAGTTATCCGAAATTTCCGATTAAGTTTATGAAGCTATAGGACAAAGGAAATCTCAATCTAATGTTAAATTATCTTTGACGGTTTCCTGCCTTCAAATGATCAAATTGCATCTCAAAGCACGACTTTCAGCACTCAATTGAATCTAACAAAAGGAGCGAACCATGAAAACCCTAAACGCTTTAAATGTTCGGAAAATTTCCCCAATTTTTTCTGGGATCAAGCTTCATGATTTAGGACTGTTTCTAACCGGCGCAATTTTAACCGGAGTCATTGGATTAACCGAAGGAAATTTAGCATTTGCTGATGAAGAACGCAACTTGATTGCTCGTAATCTGATGGAATTACAGCAGTCTTCAGAACGCTGGATTTTAATTGATTTATCTCGACAACGGTTAATTGCTTGGGAAGGAAATCAACCCGTTTATGCAGTGATTGTTTCTACTGGAAAATCGGAGACCCCTACCCGTACTGGAGTCTTCAAAGTTTACACTAAATATGAAACCACCCGAATGACTGGCCCAGACTACGATGTCCCCGATGTTCCCTATACCATGTACTACGATGGAGGCATGGCAATTCATGGAGCCTATTGGCATAATTTATTTGGGACTCCGGTATCTCACGGTTGTACCAATGTGGCGGTCAATCATGCCAAATGGTTGTTTGAATGGGCCTCTGTCGGAACCCCTGTTATTGTGCATGACTAATGATGCGAATGATTGCCATTGCGGATATTCACGGTTGTTCAATGGCGTGGGATACTCTCCTGTCCCTGATTCAGCCACAACCGGATGATTTAATGATTACTTTGGGGGATTATGTTGATCGAGGGCCAGATTCTCATGGAGTGTTAGAACGACTCATCACCCTTCACCAAACTGGACGGTTAGTTGCTTTGCGGGGAAACCACGAAATCTTAATGTTAGAGGCGCGGAATTCCCCCCAACAATTCGATGCTTGGTGCAAATTTGGAGGATATGAAACCTTAGCTTCCTATCCAACCCGCCAAACAACTAAAGATTTAGAAAATATTCCCCCCCATCATTGGGAATTTTTAGAAAAAACTTGTGTGAACTATTGGGAAACAGAAAACCATATTTTTGTTCATGGAAATGTTAACCCTCAACTTCCTTTAAATCAGCAATCTACTCAGCAACTCTTAACGACTAAATTTTATTCAGCTAAACCCCATATTTCAGGAAAAACCATGATTTGTGGTCATACCCGCCAAACAAACGGTAAACCGTTGAATTTAGGTTATGCCATTTGTATTGATACTTGGGTTTATGGAAAGGGTTGGTTAACGGGTTTAGATGTTAATACAGGTCAGATTTGGCAAGCGAATCAACTGGGTCAATCTCGAACGGCTTGGATTGCTCAATTTAAACCCTCTGATTCCCCTTTAAAAGTGTGTTCGCAACTTCATAATTAACCGAAGTTGGGTGGAGTGCCATAGGGTAGCGATGTCCCAGTCATGGATCAGAAGTTGATAATGCTGTTATAATGTAACGAATTGTAAACAAATCAATCTCAGTGATTAATATGACTTCTGAATCCCTGGTTATTGCTCCGATTTATATTGTTGTTGTGGCTTCTACCATCTTGGCTATTTTGTGGGGAATTATTTTTAAAGATATGTTGGAATATCAAGTGGCGGTTTGGAGAGACAGTCCTCAACGGTCAACTTCTATTCCCTATAAAACCCCGAATTTAATTACAGCTTATTTGGGGATGATTGTATTTGTTTTATTATCGGTCAGTTCTAGTTTAGCGGTCTTTATTCCTGTTTATTGGATTGCGGGTGTTATGGGGTTAATCGTTGTAATTCCAACGGCTTTATTAATTTGGGTACAATTGGGTTCAATGCTGAATTTATTAGCAACACAAGGTTATGAAGCCATTGATATTGATACCTTATTTCCTAATGATTCTTTAAAAAAAGCATCTAATCCTACCGTTAGTCAAAGTAAAAGTTAATTGATTGGTGTGTTGAATCCGGTGCGTGCGCTGCGCTTACGCACCCTACAAGATCAACTTGACAGAAGTGACACTCATCAACGATAATAGTAGATTGTGTCTAAACCATGCTCGGAACAGGTGCAGACATAGCAAATGCTCGAAACCAACAGAAAGTTCATCTTACTGTTTTAGGGCTACCTGTACGGCAACCTTAACCCAAAATTCCATGAGTTACGCAATTATTGAAACAGGCGGTAAACAAATCAAAGTAGAACCCGGTCGTTTCTACGATATTGAACTATTACCCGCCCAAGAAAATGAAACAGTGACCCTTGATAAAGTTCTATTAGTCAATCATGACGGGGACGTTCAAATTGGTCAACCCTTAGTTAATGGCGCAACGGTTGAAGGTACAGTTGTGCGCCACCTGCGGGGACGCAAAGTGATTGTTTATAAAATGCGTCCGAAAAAGAAAACCCGCAAAAAACAAGGTCATCGTCAAGAACTGACCCGTTTAATGATTAATTCAATTAGTCTGAATGGGTCTGTGGTGGCAAAACGGGAAGAAACAACCGCAGAGTCGCAGACAGAAACAGAAGCATAATAACAGATGATCTCAGACGATTTGAAATCGTAAATCATTTTATTGGGAGAATACAATGGCTCATAAGAAAGGGACGGGTAGCACTCGTAACGGTCGTGACTCGAATGCCCAGCGCTTGGGTGTCAAACGGTTTGGCGGTCAAGTTGTTCGCGCGGGTAATATTTTAGTGCGTCAACGGGGTTGCAAATTCCACCCCGGTAACAACGTTGGTATCGGTAGCGATGATACCTTATTCGCCAAAATTGATGGGGTTGTTCGTTTTGAACGCAAAGGCAAAACTCGCCAAAAAATTAGCGTTTATCCCGTTGTTCAAGCTGAACCCATAGCAGTTGAAGCTTAATTTTATTCATTTCTAAAGCGGGCTAAAATAGCCCGTTTTTTATTAAAAGTTTCTAACATTTAATCTCAACCCTTGACGGCAAATGTCATTAAACGCTCATATTTAAAGCTTAACCCTTGATTATTTTATGTCATTGTTCTAAAATTCACCTTATAAAAAATACTGAATATTAATCCATTTTTTATGGGAAATAAAATAGTATTTTTTGTCTTTATTTCAATTCGCTACACAATCGATGAACTCTGATCTGTTCTATATTTCCTAGTTTCAGTGGGTTCAAATAAATCTGCTTTAACGTGGTTATCTTGAGTTAGAATTTTGGAGTTTCATAACAGTCATGAGCATTTATTGGTTTCTCGAAATTATTTGAAGGGTTATTTTCTATGAAAGCCATTTCAACGGATCACCATCATATTTTATTTGATGATTCTCGTTCCAAGGTTGATTTAAACCAACTTCAAACCCTATTTAAAGCGGCGGCATTTTGGGCAAAAGATCGAAACCCAGAGGATTTAAAAATTGCAATTGCTAATAGTGAACCTGTTGTTACCGTATGGGATTACGAGAAAATGATTGGGTTTGCTAGGGCGACCTCCGACGGCATTTATCGGGCAACGATTTGGGATGTGGTGATTCATCCGAATTATCAAGGCAGTGGACTCGGACGAAAATTAGTTCAAACAGTGTTAAGTCATCCTAAAATGTGCCGCGTTGAACGAGTTTATTTAATGACAACTTATCAACAAAAATTCTATGAACATATTGGCTTTGAATATAATTCAACAACTACAATGGTGTTAAATAATCAACCCCTAGAAATTAATCCTCAACAACCCCAATTAATCACCGTTTCTGCTTCACAACCTACCTAGAACCTCAGTTTTTCAACGAATTCCTCCACGCTTTTTCATCGGGTGGGTGAAACTAAAACCTTGTGATCTCAGCAGTAACAAGATTGGTTTTCACCGACCCTAATAGTCTTGAACCTTAGTATTATCCAGCAAAAACCCTTAATTTTAGTGGATTACTCTAACAAAGAAATCCAACTTCTAGTTTCCGGTTCAGGAGTGACAAACGCTCCCCATCGTGAAACACTAAGAAAATCAATGTCAATCCTTCGATATCAATTATGACGGTCAGCACAACCTCAAAACCTGAATTGATGTCCCGCTTTGTCAATGGGATTTTAGCCGTTAAACCCCTGAGCAATTTTGCGAAACACCAAGCCCGACAAATGATGATTAAACGGGCTGAAAAAATGGGGGTTCCTTGGCGAAAACAAACAGAACAATTACTCGCCCGAAATTGGGAAGCAGAATTATTTCAAGTTCAAAACCCTAATCTCCAATATCCTGATTATTATGTTACCTCCTTCCACGCCTATGAGGAGGGAAATCTCAGTTGGCAAGCCGCCGTTGAAGTGGAAGTTGCCGCCTATGCGGTTCATGCTAAAATTTGGCCAGAAGTTGGGGTTCAGGGCGATGCTAAATTAAGACAAAGTTATCATGATATTTTAAAAGCTCAATTACCGACACTTCCCCAAGATATTGTGGATTTGGGATGTAGTGTGGGAATGAGTACCTATGCGCTGCAAGAAACTTTTCCTGATGCTCAATTAACAGGTGTAGATTTATCGCCTTATTTTTTAGCGATCGCTACTTATAATACTCAAAAACAATCCAATTGGAAATACCCGCCTCAATGGGTTCATGCGGCGGCAGAATCTACAGGTTTACCGAGTGCTTCTTTTGATTTAGTTTCTTTGTGTTTAATTTGTCACGAATTACCCCAAACTCCCACCCGTGAAATTTTCCGAGAAGCACGGCGTTTGTTACGTCCAAATGGTCATTTAGCCATTATGGATATGAATCCTCAATCAGAACAGTTTAAGAAAATGCCGCCTTATGTTTTTACCTTATTAAAAAGTACAGAACCTTATTTAGATGAATATTTTACCTTAGATATTCAACAAGCCATCATTGATGCAGGATTTCATCCTCCTACGATTAATTTTAATAGCCCTCGTCACCGAACTATTATTGCTTCTGCGAAATCAGTTTAAACAAATTTCGCTTTAAAAATGTGGAACTATAGGAGATTAACTTAAGTCCTATTAACCTGGAATAAGCATTTTCAATTGTACGGGCGAGGTCATCTCGCCCTTAAAGGTTATCAGTTCAATTTATTAAATTACGTTTATGTTAGATGCCGCTGGTTTATTTAATGAATCCTTTTATTTAGCTCAAAACCCTGATGTTGCTGCGGCTGTTCAAAGTGGAGTCATTGCTAATGGATTTCAACACTTTATTGAGTCAGGACAATTTCAGGTTCGCCAACCGAGTCCTTTGTATGATGAATCCTATTATTTAAGTACAAATCCTGATGTTGCCCAAGCGGTTAATAGTGGAGGCTTTGCTAGTGGTTTTCAACATTATATTAGCATCGGACAATTTGAAAATCGTGACCCTAGTTTTTTATTTAATACCGCTTATTATTTAGACGAAAATCCTGATGTTGTTTTAGGAGTTAGTCAAGGAAATTTAACAGGAATTGAACATTTTGTTAAATTCGGGCAATTTGAAGATCGTAGCCCCACACCGTTATATAATTCTAGCTATTATTTAGCTCAAAATCCCGATGCTGCGGCTGCAGTAGAGCGGGATGAACTCACCGGAATTCAACATTATATTAATATTGGGGCGGCTGAAAATCGCAGGTTTACCCCCTTTATTAATCCAGAGGGTTTTAGTTTACCGAATCGAGTTGCAACCGGGGATACAACCGGGACTTCAACGGTATTTTGGACACGCAGTTCAGCACCAGGGGCTATTACCCTAGAATATGCTACAAATCTTAATTTTATTAATCCCATTGGCGTATTAAATACAACCGTTAATGATATTACGGAACCTGTTAAATTAGAAGTCAATAATTTAACGCCTAATACTCAATATTTTTATCGATTTACAAATGCTCAAGGTGTATCATCGGTGGGGAATTTTCGCACTCCAGAACCCCTAGATACTCAAAACGGATTAAGATTTGGAGCAACAGCAGACGGACAAGGGGAATTAATGCCTTATATGGCTGTTAATAACGTTCCCGAACGCAATTTAGACTTTTTTATACAACTGGGAAATACCATTTCTGCGGATACCGTTTCTCCTGATTTACCGAATGTTCAGCAAGCAACAACACCCCTCGATTTTAGAACAAAATATAATGAAATTGTTTCTCCCCGTTTAGACTTGAATCCTTGGGCAAATTTGCAAGCTTCAACCACTTTATATGGAACTTGGAATGATCAAAATTTAATTGCGAATTTTGCGGGAGGTGAAAATCCGGCTTTATCGCCGCAACAATTCTTTTTTGGAACTGAAGGACAATTGATTAATGATACCAATCAATTTAATATCGGTTTAAAGGCTTGGAAAGACTATAATCCTGTGGGAAATCAAGTGTATGGAGAAACGGGAGATCCTCGCACTTCTAATCAAGAAAAACTTTATCGATTTCAACCGTTTGGTCAGGATGGAGCATTATTTTTATTAGATGTTCGTTCCTTTCGGGATGCACTCTTACCGCAAGTTCCTGACCCCGCTTTAGACAGTCAAATTAATCAATTTTTAGCGTCTTCTTTTGACCCTAATCGGACGTTATTAGGGGAAGCACAATTACAAGATTTAAAGACTAATTTATTAGACGCACAAAACGCTGGAATTACTTGGAAATTTATCTTTTCTCCAGTTCCGATTCAAAATTTAGGGTTATATGAGTCGGCTGACCGTTGGGAAGGATACGCGGCAGAACGCACAGAATTATTACAATTTATTGACCAAAATCAGATTGAAAATGTGGTGTTTGTATCGGGTGGTGCAGACGGAACCATTGTTAATGAGTTAAGCTATCAATTAAATGTTGATCAACCTCAAATTCAAACGGATGCGATTGAAATTACCGTAGGGCCAATTGGTCAACAGTTAAATTTAGGGGAAACGTTTATTCCAGCAACATTTGGGTCAGAAATTATTAATAATAGTTCCATTGATACCATTACTCAAGACACAAAAGATTTTTATCAAACGTTAGATACGGCGTCTAGTCGAGATCAATTCGTTCAAACCATTCTCAATCATCAACTCAGTCAATTCGGATATGATCCCATTGGTTTAGATGAAACTCAAGGACAAGCTGAGTTAATTCGAGGGTCTTATTTTGCAGTACATAATTTTGGCTGGACAGAATTTGTGGTCAATGAAGAAACTCAACAATTACAAGTTACCGTTTATGGAATTGAACCTTATACCCAAACTGATATCACAACAATTCCGGCTAATATTATTAATCGTCAGCCACAGGTAATTAGTCAATTTGTGGTTAACTCGGTTTCATAATATCTAATATAATAAATCAAAAACCTAGTCTCTCTATACTTCATGATCTGGTGATTCAAATCGTTAAGAGAAACCAGGTTTTGTGTGTTCCTTAATTCAATTGACCTAAGCTAAAACAGAATGTTCAGGACGGGCAAAAATCATCCGACCTGCGGAAGTTTGTAAAGAACTGGTAACAATTACTCGCACCTGATCTCCCACATAGTCACTTCCATCTTCCACCACAACCATTGTACCATCATCTAAATAGCCAATGCCTTGAGATGGTTCTTTGCCTTCTTTGCGGATTTTTAACTCAATAATATCCCCTGGTAAATAGGACGGACGAATGGCTTGAGCTAAATCATTAATATTCAGAACTGGAACTTGTTGTACCGTTGCTACTTTAGATAAATTGTAATCATTTGTTAACAGAGTTCCGTTAATTTCTTGAGCAAAGCGGACTAATTTTGCATCCACTGTTTGAGGTTCTTCATAATCAGCCGGATGAATTGAAATTCGATCCGGGTAATCTTCCCGTAAACGATTGAGAATATCTAATCCTCGCCGTCCTCGGACTCGTTTTTGATCATTAGACGCATCAGCGACTAACTGCAATTCCTGTAAAATAAACTGAGGAACTAAAATTTGACCTTCAATGAAACCCGTTTCTAACAAACTTTCAATCCGTCCATCAATAATACAACTGGTATCAATGACTTTGGTATAAGCAGGTTTCAAAGTTCCTTCTGCGACTAACAGGGATTCTAAACTATTGGGATTAATAATTCTTAAAAATGCCCGTCCATGAGTATCCGCTAAATTAACCCCAGTAAAGCCAAACATCACACTGCATAGCACCGCCAACAAGGGTTTAATAAACCCAACTTCACGGGGAATAGGCAGTAAAAATAAAGGTGCTAACATTAAATTAGCAACTAATAATCCAATCACTAAACCGATGGCACGGGTTAGCAATACATCAAGTGGCATCTGACGAATTTGTTCTTCTAAACGGCGATAGGTGGTTTGCACCACTAAACCCATTACACCTCCGAGTAACGCAGTAAATGCACCTGTAACTGACCGCAGTCCTTCAATATTTGTGACTTGATCGAGTACAGGTTTCGGAAGCAATTCAATGCCGTAGAAGCCCGTTGCAGAACCAGCTATTATGAATAAAATTATAATGATTGCATCTAGCATGATTTTAAGCTGATGGAAGTGGGTTGGAAATCCCCTTGAGGACATCCGCAGGTTTGCGTACTATTATATCTTCTGTGGGAAACCTGATCTGTATTCCAGGGTTCGGGAAAACCAACCACATCCATCCATCCTCCCTGAATTTGGTTGTTAGAGAGGGAGAGTAATCACGGTAAACCCGCTTGTTCGTTATTTTCTATACATCAGGATGGGTTCAAGGTTTGGAAGGAATTATTCCCCGTCCAACTCTTACTTCTTTATAAAGAATTTAGAATTAAATATACAAATGTTGATAAAATTTCATGAATTCTAATCCTACTATTGCTAAACTTCAACCTTCTTTATCATTGGAAGATGTAGAACCGCCAAAATCTGCCTATTTACATATTCCTTTTTGTCGCCGTCGCTGTTTTTACTGTGATTTTGCCGTTACCGTTGTGGGCGATCGCCAACAGGGTGATAACTCCACCATGATTCAAGATTATGTCGATGTTTTATGTCAAGAAATTAGTCAAGAATCTTTAATTTTCCCCGCGACTTCCTTAAATACAATTTTCTTCGGTGGCGGAACTCCTTCGTTATTATCGGTTGATCAGCTTCATCGAATTTTAAACACCGTTGATCAAAAATTTGGAATTGCTAACACTGCTGAAATTTCAATGGAAGTAGACCCTGGAACTTTCGATCAAGAAAAATTGCAGGGTTTTGTTGATTTAGGTGTCAATCGTGTTAGTTTAGGGGTGCAAGCCTTTCAAGATCACCTATTAAAATTAGCTGGGCGATCACATACCGTTGATGAAGTGTTTGCAGCTATTAATATTATTGAAAAAATTGGCATTCAAAATTGGAGCTTAGACTTGATTTCAGGGTTGCCCGAACAACAGTTAAAGGATTGGGAATTTTCTCTCAAAACTTTATTAAATATTAACCCTAATCATGTCTCAATTTATGATTTAATAGTTGAAGATAAAACTCCATTTTCTCGCTATTATACCCCCGGAGAATATCCTTTACCGTCGGAAAAAAGCACAACCCAAATGTATCGTTTAGCTCAACAATTATTAACTCAAGCTGGATATGAACATTATGAAATTTCAAATTATTCTAAACCGGGGTTTCAATGTCAGCATAATTTAGTATATTGGAAAAAACAACCCTATTATGGGTTTGGAATGGGTGCAGCCAGTTACCTTCAAGGTTATCGTTTAACACGACCTCGCAAACGCCTAGACTATTATGCTTGGGTCAACGGTGATTATCCTGATGATATGAGTGAATTTGTGGATACAACTCAAGAACAATTACTAGAAACTTTAATGTTAGGATTACGGTTATCACAAGGAATCAATTTAGAAGATTTATCCCAACAATTCGCAACAGAAGTTATTAAAAAAATTGTCACCCTCTTAATCCCGTTTTATCAACAAGGGTTAGTGCAATTTTTAGATCATCATCACAACCTGATTCAACCCAACTTTCATCAAGGATTAATTCGATTAACTGATCCTGATGGTTTCTTAGTATCTAATGAAATTTTATCCACTTTATTTGCAGAATTAAGCGAATTATAATTTAGATTATTCTTGGGTACAAATCATTTTGACTTATTATAGTATTTACATTCTTAGGAAGACAAAAGATGACAACATCAGAATTTAACTTTTTCCAACAATGGTATCCTTTAGTTCTTCTCGTCGATCTTGATCCTCAATATCCAAAACCAATCACCCTATTGGGAATGCGTTTAGTGATTTGGAAACCGAAAGATCAACAACATTATCAAGTCTTTTTAGATGAATGTCCCCATCGTTTAGCCCCCTTAAGTGAAGGCAGAATTGATGAAAAAACCGGAAATTTAATGTGTAGTTATCACGGTTGGGAATTTAACTCTAAAGGAACTTGTACCCGCATTCCTCAAGCGGAAAATCCTCAATTAGTGAAAGATAAATTTTGTGTTCAAACCTTTCCAACCCGTGAGCAACAGGAAATTTTATGGGTTTGGGCTGATCCATTATCTCCTGAATTAGCCGCAGAAACTCTTTTACCGTTAGCGGATCAAGTTGATGCTGAAAAAGGATTTGTTTGGAGTTCTTTTTTTAGAGAATTAGACTATGATTGGCAAACATTAGTCGAAAATTTAGTTGATCCCAGTCATGTTGCTTTTGCTCATCATGGATTACAAGGAAGACGAGAAAATGCTCAACCGATTACCTTTGAAATTCTTCAATCAACGATTAATATTCTTGAAGCGACAATCTCTGTTGCGGGTCGCACAATTAAATTTCAACCTCCTTGTCATATAGAATATAAAATTGCATTTCCTAACGGCAAAAAAGTGGGAATTGTAGCGTATTGTATTCCGGTTTTACCCGGAAAATCCCGATTAATTGGTTTCTTTCCTCAAAACTTTGCTAAAACCTTAGTTCAGATTAAACCTCGATGGTGGGATCATATTATGCTACGGAATTTAGTCATGGATAGCGATATGATGCTACTGCATCAACAGGAACGTTTGTTACAACAAAATCACCCGAATCAAACCTGGAAAACCGCTTATAAAATGCCAACCAGTGCTGATCGTTTAATTATTGAATTCCGTAAATGGTTTGAGGAATATTGTCACGGACAGTTACCTTGGAAACAGCTTAATATTCCGGTTCCTGAATATTTCCCGTTTAATGATAACCGTCGCCAAGTTCTGGATATTTATCACCAACATACCCAACATTGTAGTAGCTGTCGCACCGCCTTAAAAACAATTCAACGGTTGCAGTTAGGATTATTAATTTATTTCTTATTAACGGTTTCTATAGTCGCCTTAATGTCAGATTCTTTCCGGTTACAATGGGGAATTCCTCTAATGGCGATCGCTTTTTTGGGATTAGGAATTTATGCGGGATTAAAATATTATTTAGAACCAAAATTTTATTTTTTGGATTATATTCATGCCGATAAAAAATAATAAAATAAAAATTTAGGATGGGTTATGCCCATCCTAAAAAGTTAAACCTTGGCGGTTTTTTCTAACATTAATTTAGAGCGTTTAACGGTTTCAGGAATCTCAATGGGATAATTTCCGGTAAAGCAAGCCGAACAGAAAGTATTGGGATCTTCCCGCGTTGCTTTTAACATTCCTTCCCAACTCAAATAAGCTAAGGTATCCACCTCGATTTGTTGGCGAATTTCCTCAATAGATTTTGTTGCCGCAATCAATTGATCTTGAGTATCCGTATCAATTCCGTAGAAACACGGATGGGTCACTGGAGGAGAAGAAATTCTCATGTGAACTTCCGTTGCTCCCGCATCCCGTAGCGCCTTAACAATTTTGCGGCTCGTCGTTCCTCGGACAATAGAATCATCCACAATAATCACCCGTTTACCCTCTAACACATCTTTTAACGGGTTTAACTTCATGCGAATTCCTGCTTCCCGCATACTTTGGGTCGGTTGAATAAACGTCCGTCCCACATAACGGTTTTTAATTAAACCCTCAGCAAAGGGAATCCCCGACTGTTGAGAAAATCCAATCGCCGCCGGAATTCCAGAGTCAGGAACCCCAATCACAATATCGGCATCTACAAGGGATTCTCTGGCTAAAACCCGGCCAATTTCCATGCGATAGCTATAGAGACTTTCGCCACACATGACACTATCAGGACGGGCAAAATAAATCATCTCAAACACACATAATTTCCGGGCGGGTTTTGGACTCCAGTGGAAAGAAGCCATCCCTTCTTCCGTGATCCAAACTAATTCCCCAGGTTCCACATCCCGCAGATATTCTGCTCCAATAATATCTAATCCACAGGTTTCGGACGCTAAAACATAGCGTTTAGGATTGGTGGGTAAGGTTCCAATCACTAAAGGTCGAATGCCATTAGGGTCACGCACCCCCATCAATCCTTTTGGTGTCCCAATCACTAAACTATAAGCCCCTTGGCAGAGATTAAAGGCACTTAACGCCCCTTCCAGCCAATCTTTCCCATTATTCACTTCTGAAGCGATCGCTAAGGCGATCATTTCGCTATCCGTCGTGGTCAGAAAATCGAATTCACGCTGGGTTAATTCTTCGCGTAATTCACCTGTATTGACTAAATTGCCATTATGTGCTAAGGCGAGGTAGCCTAGACGAGTTTCGACCACCGCAGGTTGAGCATTCACAACCCGACTTGATCCAGTGGTGGAATAGCGGGTATGACCCACCGCAATATAGCCCCTTAAGTCCTTTAATAGCGTTTCATTGAAGACTTGGGAGACTAAACCCATGTCTTTATGTAGATGTACCTTGTCGCCCTCAAAGGTGGCAATTCCGGCGGATTCTTGGCCTCGGTGTTGCAGCGCATACAGACCAAAATAAGCCAGTTTTGCAACATCTTCACCCGGAGCATAAACCCCAAAAACGCCACAGGCTTCTTCTGGTTTATCGGGTTGTTCGTGATCAACCGGGTGGGCAGAGTGCGTATCAAGGGAATCGTTTGGAATCATGTTACGGTTTGGCTCCTGATCGGCAAAGTCAGATGGTGGGAATGATTAATAACGCTACTGGATCGTACAGGGAAAAACGCTAAAAAGTTAACATTTTCTTAATCTTCTCCCACTTTTACAGTAGCGTATTTAGCCCCAATCAGGGAATCAAAGTTTACCAATCACGGATCACTAATGATTCATAACCGTCGTTCAATGGCGTTTTCATAGGAAACCTGCATTTCTGCAACATTGATGTCAATTACACTTTGACCATCAGTCGCTAAAATTCGCAACGGTTCAGACGCTGAACCCACAGCACCTAAGTTTTGCCAGATGCCGTTTTCTGTACCTAAGTGTTGTTGCAGATAAGTTTCCCAAGGAGACTGATATTCCGGCTTAATCGAAACTAAAATCCGTCCTCCTCCTTCTGCGAATAGAATATTATCCCAACGTCGAGAAGAGTCTGGACTTAAACTCAGCTTAACCGTTGCTCCTTTTTTCCCACTGATGCAACATTCAGCTAAAGCTACTGCTAACCCCCCTTCAGCACAATCATGGGCCGATTGAATCCACCCTTGACGAATGCCTTCCCGACAGGCAGCTTGGACGGTTTGTTCTAACTCAAAATCCACTCTCGGCGGTTTCCCTGCAATCGTTTGATGAACCACCGCCAAATATTCAGACGCTCCTAACGTGGGTAAGGTTGTGTCATCCCCCAAAAGATAGATTAAATCCCCTGAATTTTGCCAAGCTTGGCTACAAATTTTCGTTAAATCCGCAATTAATCCCACCATTCCCACAACCGGAGTCGGATAAATGGCTTCCGGGTTTCCTTCTGCATCAAGGGTTTCATTGTAAAGCGACACATTCCCCCCGGTAACAGGGGTATTAAAGGCTTTACAGCCATCAGAAATTCCCCGACACGCTTCGGCTAACTGCCAATATCCGATGGGTTTTTCCGGGCTCCCAAAATTTAAGTTATCCGTTACCGCCACAGGTTCAGCCCCCACACAGCTTAAATTCCGAGCGGCTTCGGCTACCGTTGCTTTTGCTCCTTCGTAGGGGTCAAGATACACATACCGAGAGTTACAGTCTACGGTTGCGGCTAATCCCTTGTTAATTGACCCTTTGAAATTCGGAACAGGTTCCAACGGTCGTAAGCGAATTACGGCTGCATCTCCACCGCCAGGAACTAAAACAGTATTATTCTGAACTTGATGATCATATTGTCGATAAACCCAGCGTTTAGACGCAATAGAAGGGGTATCTAATAATGTTAATAAAACTTGATTCCACGATTGAAATTCTCCGTTAATTTCTAGTCCTGATATTGTAGATTCAGGTAAAGATTCCGGTGTCCATTCCCATGCTTTTTGAGCATATTCTGGCGGTTCTGATAAGATTTCTCGCGGATATAAGGGCGTATTTTCTGCTAAAGCATCGGCTGGAATTTCCGCCGCAATTCCCCCTTTAAATAAAATTCTAACGATGGGTTCTGCAATGACTGTGCCCGCTACAACCGCTTGCAATCCCCAACGATGGAAAATCTCAATTAACTCCTGTTCTCGTCCTTTTTGAGCGACAAATAACATTCGTTCTTGAGATTCCGATAACAGATATTCATAGGGAACCATTCCCGTTTCTCGTACCGGAATTTTATCTAAATCCAGTTCAATTCCGACTCCACCTTTTGCCGCCATTTCTGACGTTGAACAGGTAATTCCTGCTGCTCCCATATCCTGGGCTGCCACCACCGCCCCGGTTTTAAAGGCTTCTAAACAAGCTTCAACTAAAGACTTTTCTAAAAACGGATCTCCCACTTGTACTGCGGGGCGATCTTGGATCGATTCTTCGCTTAATTCGGCACTAGCAAAACTCGCTCCTCCCATGCCATCCCGTCCCGTTGTTGAACCCACATATAAAACAGGATTTCCCACTCCAGAAGCCCCAGATTTAACAATTTCTGGGGTTTCCATTAACCCAATTGCCATCGCATTAACCAGGGGATTTCCGTTATAAGCCGGATCAAAATAAACCTCTCCTCCAACGGTGGGAACTCCGAAACAATTTCCATAATGACTAATACCTGAAACAACCCCTTTAAAGATTTGTCGAGTTCGAGAATCTTCTAAGGAACCAAACCGCAAAGAATTTAACGCAGCAATAGGACGCGCTCCCATTGTAAAGATATCTCTTAATATTCCTCCGACTCCTGTGGCGGCACCTTGGAAGGGTTCAATGGCTGAAGGGTGATTATGGGATTCGATTTTAAAGGCAATATGGAGTCCATCTCCAAAGTCTACGACTCCGGCATTTTCTCCAGGGCCAACTAATATTCTCTCTCCCGTCGTGGGAAATTGTTTGAGCAGGGGACGGGAATTTTTATAACAACAGTGTTCACTCCACATCACGCCAAACATCCCCAATTCTGCTTTATTGGGGTGTCGTCCTAAGCGTCGGACTATTTCTTCATATTCTTCGGGTTTAATGCCTTCAGAGGCGATTTCTTCAGCAGAAAAGGGACAATTAGTTTCGGTAGACATGGGTTAAGCGATCGCACTTTGCAGACAGCATTGTTTATTTTATAGCAAGGGAGAGGGAACAGGAAGGAAAACCTTCTGGTATAGCCCCACTTATTGTTTATTCTTACCGATCATATTTCTCCAAAGCTAATTAATACACTTCATCATGGCTACCAATATCTACAAATACAGCCTTTCCATCGTCGGTAAAGTAGAACAGTACCCTGGCATCATAATCTATAGTAAAACTCCAAAATTCTTTAAGCTTGCCCGATAGTTTATGAGTTTTTCAACTCGGATCGTAAGGATTGACTGTAAACTGTTCCAATTTTTGCCAAAACTTTTCCTCTAAATCTGTATTGCCTTTAATCCGCTTTTTAAAGGTACGTTTGAAACTCGAACTAAAACTAACTTCCATGCTCATTCCTCTATCAGTTGTTTCAGTTCATTAATATTAGAGGAAAACTTCAATTCTCCTTTTTGCTCTTCTACTTGCGCTAACTGAAAGTTATCATAGATCTGATCACGGCGTTCTTCACGGATGTATTGCTGGAGCAAGATTGAAATTTCTTGCTTTTCATCCATAGAAAGACTTTTAATTCCCTCGACTACATCATGAAAAGTTGTCATTTGTTAGACCTGATTGTATTGACCGATTTTTTGATTAATTATCTCATAGGATAGATTTCATTTCCCTAAGTCGGGAGAGCTTGCTACAAGATTATCCATTCCGTATTCCCCATTATTACTGCATGACCTTCCCCAAAATTAACAATTATTCCATCCATCAATATTGGATGAATCGAGCTTTAGAATTAGCGCAACAAGCGGGAGAATCGGGAGAAGTGCCCGTTGGAGCCGTTATTATTGATCAGAATAATCAATTAATTGCTGAAGCTCAAAACCGCAAAGAACGAGACTTTGACCCCACCGCTCATGCAGAAATATTAGCACTACGAAAAGCAGGTAAAATCTTAAAAAATTGGCATCTTAATACTTGTACTCTCTACGTGACCCTAGAACCCTGTCCTATGTGTACCGGAGCCATTTTGCAAGCTCGATTAGGGTTATTGGTTTATGGTGCAGATGATCCCAAAACGGGTACTATTCGCACCGTTGCGAACCTTCCTGATAGCGCTTGTTCCTTCCATCGGTTAGCGGTTTTAGGGGGAATTTTAGAATCTTCCTGTCGTCAACAGTTACAAGCTTGGTTTGCTCAAAAACGTCATTCTCAATCTTAAAATGGGTCTTGCAACCGTACCCCTGACAACAATAACCATTCCCTTCTAAGAGACAATAGAAAAACTGTCCTGATCAGGATTGATAAACCCTTTTAAACTTTTTAGCCTAAAGTCAAGAGGTTTATTTAATCCAGAAAACCATTATGCTCATCCTTGACTCTGATCAATCTTGCACAAAAATGTCCACCCCGACAAAGGAAACATCGGTCAGTTCTCATGTTTCCCCTTGGTTAGCTTCGATTGTTTACCCTTTGGGACGATATTTGGTTTTACCATTTTATTTTAAATCCTTAGAAGTTATTGGCATCGACAATCTTCCCAAACAAGGCCCTGTTATTTTAGCACCAACCCATCGTTCTCGTTGGGATGCGTTGATTGTCCCCTTTGCTACAGGTCGTCATGTCACAGGACGAGATTTACGATTTATGGTGACAGTAGATGAAATGAAAGGACTACAAGGGTGGTTGATTCGTCAATTAGGCGGGTTTGCGGTTAATCAAAAACATCCCACTATTGCTAGTCTGCGTCATGGGGTAGAATTACTCCACCGGGGAGAAATGTTAGTGATTTTTCCTGAAGGAAATATTTTTCAGGATAATCAAGTCCATCCCCTGAAAGCGGGACTGGCTCGTTTAGCTCTACAAGCTGAAACCAGCTATGCTAATTTAGGGATTAAAATTGTCCCCATGTCCTTACATTATGATCCGATGATTCCTCGTCGGGGTTGTCGTGTTCAAGTTAAGATTGGTTCACCCTTGTCAGTTCTGGATTATTCTCAAGGTTCAGTGAAACAAAATGCTCAATCTTTGATGCAAGATTTAGAATCGGCACTCCATCAAATTGATTCACCCAAACTGTTATAATAAAAATAGGGAGTCAGCAATATGTTCTGTGGATTCAATCAATAGGAATGAACTCTAGCTTGAATTTTCAACCGGGTCAAATTGTGGGATTAAATCATCTCAACCGTTGTCTATATGCAGAAGTCATTCAAGTTGTCGAATTTCGGGCTGTGTGTTGGGTGCGACCCTTAATGTTAATTCAAGGGTTATCTGATGAGCATCTCGATTATGATTTAGCTGATCTCAATACCCTCGAACCTATAACTTTGTACGATTTACGCCAAAGTCCTGATTTAATTTGGCCGATGCAATTATTTAGATCCGCTTTAGATACGGAGGTGATTCCTTTTTTAGCACAGTTAGAATCTCCAGAGGTTAATTCCCCTGAGATTAAAAATGTCAATACTCGTTCGGCTCACCAACAATTGCGAGAGTTTATTCGTCAAGTTTGGCAAGCTTATCCTCATGTTTTTCAGTCTGTTGCTCACCCTGAAGTAGATGCTTAAGCCATTAAAGAATATTGTTGGCGATCGCTTTGGTCATTTTAACCCAGAATAAAAAATTTTATTTGTCAATATCAAACCATTGAAATTTTAACCTATTAATGACTAGAAATTAATCGAATGCGACCTGCATCCATTTCTTCCATTAACAGTTCTAATGCTTCATAATCCACATCTGAAATATAACCGATTCGGGTTAATTCAGTATTAATCGCATTTTCAATTTCAGGGGTTAAACATTTGAAATACAGGGCTTTTTCTACTAATTTCCGAATGAGATTTGTTGCTGGCATGGCAGGTACAGGTAACTCTGATAGACTCTATTGTCTGATGAATCTCCATTTTATCTTGTGATCGAATTCTCTAATTGCCCGTGATCCCTATCACTTGATTTACAGGAACTTTATTAACACTTATTTCGTCTGAATCCATCCATCTTTTGATAGATTTTTCAGTGTCTTGGGATAGATTATACTTAACATTCAATCGGAAAAATCAATCGATTTTTTGGCTTTCCCTCAAAACATTTTAACAAATTTCTGGATCAACATGAGTGTGTTAATTGTTACCCTTTTTTAAAAGAGTATAACCGTATTCTCGTCCCTATTTATCATAAAATCAGTCTGAACAGAGCTTGGGCTGAAGACTGAACTCTGGAAGTTAAGTTGACATTGATAGGGGTTGGTTGAGGTTAACTCCTAAGTTGCTGCTACAATAGGCAGATGAAAACGTCAGTCAAACGTTAAAAAATTGTCGTTTTATACAGGTGAGGTTGACCTTGGCAGTTACAGTAGAACAACTGATTACACCGGAAATTCACCAACCTGCACGTTATTTGGGTCAGGAGTTAGGCGCGAAACGTAAACCTTGGAACTCCGCCCTCGTGCGTTGGTCGTTAACTTATCCTGAAGTTTATGAGGTGGGTGTCTCTAACTTAGGCCATATTATTCTCTACAATATTTTAAATACCCAGCCTCGCCAATTATGCGATCGCGCCTATCTTCCCGCACCGGACTTAGCCCAAAAATTACGGGACACTCAAACCCCTTTATTTGCGGTGGAGTCTCGTCGTTCGTTAATCGATTTTGATATCTTAGGATTTAGCCTTAGCTACGAATTAGGGGCAACCAATATCCTAGAAATGTTAAATTTGGCTGGAATTCCTTTAACGTGGAAAGACCGACAAAATTATTCGGTTTGGGGAGATGAAACCGAGTCGAATCAACTCCATTATCCCTTAATTTTTGCGGGAGGACAAACGGCCACTTCTAACCCTGAACCCTACGCTGATTTTTTTGATTTTATTGCTTTAGGAGATGGGGAAGAATTATTACCAGAAATTGGATTAATTTTAGAAGAAGGTAAGAAAAATCAATTAAATCGAGAAGCGATTTTATTAGATTTAGCCCAAATTCCAGGGGTCTATGTTCCTCAATTTTATCAGATGACAGAAGCGGGTTCTGTTCATCCATTACGGGCTGATGTTCCGACTCGAATTTTAAGACGGGTTGCTCCACCGATGCCCGCCTATTCGATTAAATTTGTCCCTTATGTCCAAACGGTTCATGATCGATTAGTGATTGAAGTTCGACGAGGTTGTACAAGGGGTTGTCGCTTTTGTCAACCGGGAATGTTAACCCGTCCGGCGCGAGATGTGGAACCGGAAGCAGTGATTCAAACCGTTGAAAAAGGCATGAAAGAAACGGGTTATAATGAATTTTCGTTATTATCTTTGAGTTGTTCTGATTATTTATCTTTACCTTCGGTGGGAATGGAAATTAAAAACCGCCTCAAAGATTACAATGTTAATTTATCGTTACCCAGTCAACGAGTTGATCGCTTTGATGAAAATATTGCCAATATTATTGGGGGAACTCGACAAAGTGGGTTAACGTTTGCTCCAGAAGCGGGCACCCAACGGATGCGGGATATTATTAATAAAGGGTTAACCAATGACGAATTATTAAAGGGAGTTAAAACTGCCTTTGAACAAGGGTGGGATAAAATTAAACTCTATTTTATGATTGGTTTACCCGGAGAAACCGATGCCGATGTATTAGGAATTGCTGAAACCGTCGCTTGGTTACAACGAGAATGTTCTGCTCAAAATCGCAGAAAATTAAGCTTTAATTTAACGATTTCTAACTTTACGCCTAAACCTCATACCCCCTTTCAATGGCATTCTGTTTCAACGGCAGAATTTGAACGCAAACAACAATTATTAAGAAATGAATTTCGCCAGATGAGAGGGGTAAAAGCGAATTTTACCGATGTTAGAATATCAGCAATGGAGGATTTTGTTGGTCGAGGCGATCGCCGTTTAGGATCAGTGGTGCGCAGAGCGTGGGAACTCGGCGCTGGAATGGACTCCTGGTGGGAAAGTTTAGATCGGGCGTTTAATGCGTGGACACAAGCCATCGAAGAAGCGGGTTTGAGTTGGAAATATCGTCAAGTTGAAAACGGAGAATGGAATTTAATTCAGTTAGAAGGGAACAGGGAACAGGGAACAGGGAACAGGGAAGAAAAGGATTATGAACTATTATTAGATCAGCCGTTACCTTGGGATCATATTAATAGTGGGATTGAAAAAGATTGGTTGAAGGAAGATTTAAAACGAGCGTTAGAAGCGGCGACGGTTCCTGATTGTTCTTTTGAGGGGTGTTCCCATTGTGGAGTTTGTGGAACGGATTTTGGTCATAATATTGTGATTGAACCTCCAGTTATTCCGCAATTTTCTGGCGAATTTATTCCTAATTCTCAAAAAGTTCAACGGTTAAGGGTTTGGTTTGGCAAATTAGGAGATATGGCGTTAGTCGGTCATTTGGATTTATTAAAATTATTAGAACGGGCAGTTCGTCGAGCATTTCTTCCCATTGCCTTTAGTTCAGGATACCGTCCTAGTCCGCGAATTTCCATTGCTTATGCTTTACCATTAGGGGCAACCAGTAGCGGAGAAATCGTTGATTTTGAATTAACAGAATCGATGGATTTAGAAGAATTTCGTCAAACTTTAGCGACGGGTTTACCAGAGAATATTCCCCTTTATAACATTCAAGAAGTCCCGGTTAATTCTCCTTCTTTAACCGATGTTGTGAAACAAGCCGAATATTATTTAACCGTGAAGTGGAAATCAGAAACCGAAAGTTTACCTCAATGGGAAGAGTGGATTAATGCTATTAAAGCCACATCAGAAATTTTATGGGAAAAAACCACAAAATCAGGTCAAAAGAAAATCATCAATTTACGAAAACAGTTAAAGGAACTGGAGATGATTTCCGAGGAAGGGACAATACTGCGGTATGTTGGAAGTTGTCTCAATGATGGGACACAACTCCGCCCCGAACATATTATCGAGATGTTAGAACAAGTCACGCACCAAGAGTTTCAATTGTTGCACATCCATCGCCAGCAACTTTTAACTCCGGGTCAAGAAACTTCTAGCGACGGAGATAATTTGCATTTCGTTCAGTGTGATCAGAAAAATGGGTTTTAAACCCTGTCCTTCTAGGACGGCTTTATATTGGGTTGTCTATTGACATCCAATCGTGCTACTATTTTCGATAACAGGAAAGGTAAAAAACCTGTCTAAAAACCTAGTCGCCTAAAGGCAAAACGCGCTGAACCTTGACAATTGAATCTATAGGGTTCTACTGCACAGTTCTAGTTTCCCCCAGCAGTGGGTAAAAGATTCGTGGGTACTAGACAACCCGTTTTTTGAAACAAATTGGTTTCAAGTTAAAAAAGAACTCGCAGTTATGCGAATAGGGTAGGGCATATCCGAATTTACGCTTGGGGAGCATCCCACCTCTGGTTAAAGCGCTGTAAGGTACTTTGATTAAGTGGTTTCATTGAACCAAGAATCCTCACGCCTTCAGGCTAGGGAGTGTCAAAATACAATTCCATAATCCAAGTTTTGTGGTTTAGGGGGCGGGTTCGCCCAGATCTAGGCTACAAACCGAGAAGATTGCTAAACGATACCCCGGATTCAGCTAGGGTTGTCAGAATCAAAAAATTCCGGCTGACGCTAAAATAAACTTACTCAAAAATGTTCACCGAACAAAACTGGCTGCTATCCCTCAATGTTGAGGAAGAAGTAAACCAATGGGTGATCAGCTAATGCCAAAAGTCACCTTGATAGCTGACGAACGACAGTTGTATAAAACCTGATCCGGATTTAGAAGGATGGGAAAATATTGGACAACTCTTTGTCAATTGATCATCATTGAGATAGTCAAGAATCAAGGATTAAGAACGGTCAAGCTTGAAAACCTCTCTACTTTTAGCAGTAGCGTACCTGTCCCCAGCACGGTTGAGAAATCCAGAACCCTGAATGTGGCTGAAAATTTGGGAAATCAGGAAAAAGTAGCGAAGTCTCGTGCGGGAACATTCGCTTTCTTTGATACAACTAGGGGAACGGTTCTTCCAAGGTTAAGCCTGTAGAGGATGATGATCTTTGATTGCAATAGCCCAATTTGACCATAAAAGTTCGGCTGGTGTAGGTCTGAATACCAGAGTGAAGCTAACTCACCAAGAAGACGAGGTTTAACTCCAGTTATGGGTGAGAATCAAGGGATATGGTGTAGCTTAGACCGTGCGATCTAAGCTGGACGCTCTAAAATTTTGGGAAAGCGGATACGGCGTGCTGAGTCAGTAAGCGTGGGGAAACCCCTGTCAAACCCAAGTATCGTTTTAGACAGAACCTGATCAAAGCTAAGGAATAACAAATAACCTCCTTTTATTTCAGTTGCCCATAACAGTTAAAGACTGACTTTGGATAGATTTTAGCGATTGGATTAGGATGATTAACCGTTGATTTTTAACAATCACTGATGTCATTTTCTCCGGCTTTCTATCTCCGGTTTTTAGTCTTTCTAAGAGGTAACCCTTTGCATTAATAGATTTACTAATCACGTCAATATTGCTAAGTACACGCAACGTAGGTGCTTGCAATAAGACTCAGTTTTGAGGGATTTGAATGTCAAAACAAATTATTATCGCAGAACAACAACGAATTGCAGCAGTTTTTTCAGAAGATCAAATTCAAGAACTGGTTGTAGCGACCGGAAATCACCAAGTTAGTGATATTTATCTCGGTATCGTTGAAAATGTCTTACCAGGAATTGATGCTGCATTTGTCAATATTGGAGATCCTGAGCGCAATGGATTTATCCATGTTTCCGACTTAGGGCCATTACGCTTAAAACGAACATCGGGTTCTATCACCGAATTATTAACGCCCCAACAGAAAGTGCTGGTGCAAGTGATGAAAGAACCCACCGGAACCAAAGGCCCCAGGTTAACTGGAAATATATCCTTACCCGGACGATATCTGGTGTTAATGCCTTATGGTAGAGGGGTAAATTTATCGCGGCGCATTCGTTCAGAAACGGAACGAAATCGTTTAAGGGCTTTGGCCATTTTAATTAAACCTTCGGGGATGGGGTTATTAGTCCGCACCGAAGCCGAAGGCATGGCGGAAGATGCCATTTTAGAAGATTTAGAAAGTTTGCAAAAACAATGGGAAGTAATTCAACAAGAAGCTCATTCTTCCCGTCCTCCGGCTTTATTAAATCGAGATAATGACTTTATTCAACGGGTGCTGCGGGATATGTATAGCACCGAAGTGAACCGAATTGTGGTGGATAATAGTCCAGGGGTGAAGCGGGTCAAACAACATTTAATGAACTGGAGTGTGGGGAAAGCACCGCAGGGGGTGTTAATTGACCACCACCGGGAACGAATTCCGATTTTAGAGTATTTCCGAGTGAATGCGGCGATTCGAGAAGCCTTAAGACCCAGGGTAGATTTACCATCGGGGGGCTATATTATCATTGAACCAACGGAAGCGTTAACAGTGATTGATGTTAACTCTGGCTCCTTTACCCGTTCGGCAACCTCGCGGGAAACGGTGTTATGGACAAATTGTGAAGCCGCTACGGAAATTGCCCGTCAATTGAGGTTACGCAATATTGCTGGGGTGATTATTGTGGACTTTATTGATATGGATTCTCGACGAGATCAATTACAAGTCTTAGAACATTTTAATAAAGTCTTGAAAGCCGATAAAGCGCGACCCCAAATTGCTCAATTATCGGAATTAGGGTTAGTAGAATTAACTCGTAAACGTCAAGGCCAAAATATTTATGAATTGTTTGGACGCACCTGCGCCACCTGTGGCGGTTTAGGCCATACAGTTCATTTACCCGGAGAGATAGAATCAGAAATTGGTGAAATTTCCGCCGAACGAGTGGTTCTGACTAATAATCGGATTGTTGCGTCACCTGTCAGTAGTGAAACGCCAGAACGACCGAGTTTACGACCTGCTATTCCGGCTTATGACCAGGTGGGCGTCCGAGAAGAACCGGAAGTGGTTGAATTTGATGCGTCGAATAACTTCCAAGAATTAGAACTGCTGAACCATCCGAGTTATCAGGATATTGGCACCAGTAACGCCCGTCGGCGGCGGCGTCGAATTCGGGATATGGATTCCTTAACGCGAGATGAAGAAAGTCCCCGGACTTCCATACGGATGTCTCCGACGGTTCAATATGGAGCGGAGCCTCGTTCAGAGATCGGATTTAGTGAAGGGTTCTCAGGGCGAAGCGGATTTAGTGAACGTAGTCGTCCCACGAAATCCGATATTGTTAAACCTCCTGTAGAACCGCCGGAAGTGATTTCAGTGGAAATGACTCCCGAAGAACAAGAAGTTTATGCGCTGATGGGGATTTCTCCCTTGATGCTGTCCCATCAACAGGTGAAAAATCCACGTTCTGTGATTGTGACGGTTCGTTCTCCTGGGGAAGAGCCTGTTTCTCCTACATCCCTCATGGATGAAGATTCTGATGAACCTGAAACTCCAGCCATTACGATTGGGGTTCCAGAACGGATGATTCCTGAACGGATTATTTCAGAACGACCGATTTCTGAGCGAATTATTCCTGAACGGATTATTTCAGAACGACCGATTTCTGAGCGGATTATTCTCGAACGAGAAACTTCAGAGGTTGAAGAACCGGAACCCAGATCGGAATTTTCTCTGTTAGACATTGAAAGTGTCGAACTCCCAGAAGAAGAACCCTCGGACTCTGATCATGAACCCGGTGAACCCATTATTCGCCGTCGTCGCCGTCGGTCTTCTGCGGTCTCTGAATAACCAGCCAATTCACAGGGAGAACAGGGGTAGCTAGGGAAAAATGATGAATGGGTAGCCAACCTTTCAGGATGGAATCTGATATTCTATCCTTGAATGTTGGCTACAAATAATTGTTCGATGGCTAATCAGTTTTTCCCATCTCCTATTCGCTATTTTCCCTTCTGTTCCCAGTTAAGCTGTTCCCTGTTCTAAGAGTGCTATATATTATTTTTTAACTTCAATTATTTCTGTATCTCCGATTTCTTGATTCTGAATCATCAATATTTCATGATTGTTTCCCGTTAAACCGACTCGAATTTCATGGCGTCCGGGCGGTAATTCCGAAAGATAATACCAATTTCCATAAATTCGAGTTACTTTTTTGCCATTAATATAAAGATGGGCGTGTCCTTGTTGATAGGAATCGCTCACTTGATTGATGTTTTCAGGGGTTAATTGAAAATCGGTTAATTTTAATTCTAAATTCCATCCTTGTCGCGCATCAGGATGAACAATTAAATCGACCTTTGGAATCGGTTGACCTGGAGGAATTGCTATACTTTTATGGTCAGATGAAGAAGAATGGTGTTGTTGTTCATGAGCTTGGATAGGGGATACACTTAATCCTGTTATCCCGCTTAAGATCGTTCCTAAGAATAGAGAAAACCCAAGGATAAATGTTTGATTTTTGCGGATATTAAATTGACAGTTCATGAAATCAAGATTCCCTCAAAACAATTGTTTTTTGTATGATTGGGTCTTGATTTTTAAACCTCCTGTTTTTTTTGTCAAAAGACAGGTTGTAAAACTTATATGGAATCCTTTAATGTTTGCTATTACAAATGGTTTATCGGGTGGAGCATCACTTTTTCCTATCCCCTATTTTCCATTTTCTTGTCCCCTCTGTTCCCTGTTCCCAGTTAAGCTGTTCCCTAAATTAAGAATAATGAAAAGGAACTGTAATCCAAGGTAAACAGATACAGAACAGTAACATCCACATCCACCATCCCAAGGTTAAGGGTTCAGAATCTTCTGCTAAAATCGCATCAATTCGTTCTGCTAAACGACTACTGAGAATCGAACAACTAAACGAAAAATTGCTATAATTGGAAGAATAAAATGGGGCTTTGGCAAAATATAACAGGGATTCTGCTAAGATTAATGGATCAACTTCTTGCGTAGCATAACGATCGGCTCGAATTTCCCGTAATAATAGTAATTCTTGCCATAATTCTTCGGTATGAGGGAGCCAAACCGTTAAGGTTTTGAGCCAACTTAACACACCAAACCAAAATGTATCTCGATAGTTTAAATGGGCTTGTTCATGGGCAATAACGGCTTCTAAATGAATCTCATCTAAGCTTTCTAATAATCCTCGACTTACCACTAATTCGGGTTTCCAAAACCCAACTTGAGCACTGTAAGGAAAATCATCCTCTAAAATTCTGGCGGTTTTTCCGAGTACCATCTGTTGAGATAAACGCTCAATTTGGCATTGAGATTGCCATAATTGAGCGATTAGCTGAACAGCGATTAAGATTCCCCACGTGACAAACCCCAAAGCCAAAGAATAACTAAACCAACTGGCTTCAAGTCCTAACATTTCTCCAGATGTCCCCATCGATAAAACTGCTAATGCAGTCATGATTAAGACTAAGGGAGGACACACTAATAAAAATAGTGATTTTTGCCAACGTTGATGCCAATTTCCACTTTTTGGTAAGGGGATGAGTCGCAAACCAACCGCGCAACTTAGAGCCAATAAAATAATTATGAAGTGCATTATTGTTGTCCCTCCCGTTGCCGACGAATGGCATCAAGCCGTGAGGCAATCGCATCAATTTGTTCTAAACTTGCGGTATCTAAACTATCAGCAAAAGAAGCGACTAAATCGGGATTACCAATTGCTAAAAATCGATTTAAACGATCATAAGCTAAAATAGCTTGGGCTTGTTCACGAGTAACTAACGGTTGCCAATAAAAAGCACGTTCTTGTTTATTACAAGTTAACCAACCTTTATCGGTTAAACGACGTAAAACCGTTGTCACTGAAGTATAAGCTAGTTCTCGATTAGGGTCAGCTAAAATTCGTTCATGGACATCTTTAACGGTGGCTGTACCGAATTCCCAAACGATTTCTAAAATTTCAGTTTCTAACGGGCCGAGAGACAATTGGCGAGGACGATAATCTGGCAAAGGGGCCATAAGGAATGAATGATAAAAATACAACTTATTGGTTAGTGTAATAGATGATTTGAGAAGAAATCAAGCCTAGATGATTTTTTGATTTTGACGCAGAAACAGTACAACCTCTCACCCTTTAATTGATCCAAGAGTTTGAGAGGTTTAAAGGTATTAAAATTTGGGATTAATTGATATTACTTTGGCCAACCTTGATCGGCTTGGGACAACACATAAGTCGCAACATCATCAATTTGTTCTGGGTTTAAACGTCCTTTAAAGGCTGGCATTGCACCTTTTCCGTTTGTCACCTGGGCTTTGATTGCCTCAAGACTATACATTCCATATTTTTCGAGATCTGATTTTTTTAAGGTTTTTTGAGCATTGACTACATTTTTACCCCCCACATGACAAGAAGCACAATTTGCTGAAAATACTTTACCTCCCTTGCCAATATCTCCGGCTAACGCACTGGGAATAAAACTTAAAACAGCCACGGTCATGATTAATAAGGCTGAGATTAACTTTTTCATTATGATTCTCCTCTGAGGATATGAAATTCAATTCTTCTATCCTGCAAAACAGATTTCTCGTTGTCAAAAGACAGGTTGTCAAACTTCCGATTTAAAATTGTTGACATCTAGGCTGTGTAAGCTGCATACTACGACACAAATAAATATTAAAAATTATTAATTTAATCGCTTAATCTGGAGTGGGAGAAATTTGTTTCATGGCTTCAATATTAGCGGGTTTAATACTGGATTTTGCTTCTAAATCTTTAACTTGGTTTGATTTAATTTTTTCTAACCAATTCACTAAAATCGTTTCGACATCATCAATAATTTGTTCTTTATTTAATTCTATGCGTAACTCATCTACAAACTTTTGAGTTAATTGTTTTTGTAACTGCATGGCGATTAAATCAGGGGGTTTATTTTTACCCGATTCCAGGGATTTTTTAGGGTTTTCAGAAATAGCGATCGCTATTTTTTTTGCAACTTGATCAGCAACTTGTTTAGGAAGATAACGAACACCCGGAATTTTATGTAATCCTTTATAAATGGCAGACTGCTGAATCGATTGAGAAACTTGATAATGTAAATAGGCTTCTAATTCAGGATGAATACTGGGTAAAACCTGAGTAATTGTAAGTTCAACAATCCGATTAGGAATTCCTGGGGGAGATTGAGCTAGGTCTACAAAATCGAGGGATTGATAGGAGGAAGCAGGATTACCGATTAAATTTTTAATCGCCCCTTTTTTCACAAAAGATTGAACTTGATTAACACCTTGATTGACCAAAACCTGAATTAATTCTTGAGCGAAACTATAGATAAATTTTAATTTTAGATAATCAATGGTGGGCTGTAATCTTGGAAAATTAGCTCGATTCAAGTGATAAACGGCTGAAATAAACCGCAAAAACAATAATTTAGGAATTAATAAAAATAAATAATACCATAATTTTAAGATAGCCTCTCGTAATGTTAACTCAGGTTGACGACGACGAAGGGCATAGATCTCCATTAAAAATGTTAAGAAAAATATAGTAATCCAAGGTAAATCAATTAACCAAAATCGGTTAACAAATTCACCATCTATTCCGACTTGTCGAAAATAAAATGATTGCATTAACTCTTGAATTTCAGCTTCAAAAAATTGAAGTTCAGTTTCCCATCCATATTGTTCTAAATTTTCTAGGCTCCAAAAGGTGTTGAAGGCTTGTTTAGCCGAGCGATCTGACCAAATTAACTCCGGGGCTAAAAAATTTAAGAGTTTAATTTGATATAAGAATTTTAAGGTCGGTGTCAATCGAGTTGTAAATTGGGGATCTCGACTATAAATCCGATCAATAATTCGATATTTAATTTCTGTTAATTTTCCTAAATTATGTTGTAATTGTAAGCTATAATTACGGTCAATTATTTCGATACTAATTTGACGAATTTCTTGCAGTAAAGCCTGGGATTTAGGGTAATTTAATCCGTTATATTTTAAATTAACTTTTAATTCAGCAACTTTTCTTAAATAGTTTTGGCTGAGTCGATCCGGTTCAATGCCTTTAATTAGGTCATAGGTTAAACTGGGTTCATAAAAAATAATTAAAAATCGAATATTTTGATTAAAGAAAGTTAATTGTTTTTCCCATGTTTTTGGATTAAAAAAAACAGGACTCCAAAACAATTCTAACGCTTGTTTAAAATCATTAGCCTTCACCTGATTTTCAAAACGTTTTTTAATTTCAGCTAAGGTTCCATAGGAATTGAGAACCGGAAAGGGAGGATTATTAATAAATAGTTCTATACTGGATTTCTGAATCTGATCTAAGGCTAGTTTAACTTGCTGAGATTCAAAACCAAATTGATTAATGTTTTTTTCAAGTTGATCAACTTGTTGTAAATATTGATTTTGAGGTGTATTTTCAGATTGCTGTTGATGTTGATCAAGTTTTAAATAATCTTTACGAAATTTGATATAACTTAAGTCAAAAACAACTAAACAGAAATTAGCCGTAACAACCAATGCTAAAATTCGAGCCGTCAGTAGGGATAAACCCATGTAAGGTGGAGAAGATGAACTTGATAATTGCATGATTACAATGACCTATAATCAATAAAATGAACGCTGTTTTTTAATTTCATGAATTCCCAGTAATAAGGTTGCTACAATTAAAGGAAGAAGATAGTAAATTGCGCGATAAGCTAATAACGCTCCTAAAACCTCTGCTGGATTGGCTTCGGGGGAAACCAAGGTGAGAACAACGGTTTCAAAGACACCTAAGCCACCTGGAATACTACTAATCATACTAGCAGTCATTGCCAATAAATAAATGCTAAAACAACTGAGATAGGAGGACGTGCTACCTTCGGGTAATAATAAATATAAAACCCCACCCGCAGCCCCCCAATCAAATAATGCAAAAGCGATTAATGCTAAGGAAAGACCAACGGTTGGGAAATTTAATTCCCAGTCTCCCAGTTTTAAGGGTTGATGATTGAAACTACTCCATAATAAATAAAGACTAATGGTTAGGAGGAAGATAATTCCGATGGGACGAACAGAAACAAAGGGTAAATCTAAAATAGTGGGAATTTGTAAAGGAGTGAACAGGAAAATTAACCCACAAACACCAAATAATCCCAACCAAAACGTTAAGTTAGCAAACGCAATCACTTGAGCAATTACACCCGCAGGAACACGCCATCCTGAATAGATTCGATAGCGAAGAGCGCTACCTGTTAAGATGGATAATCCAATATTATTACTAATAGCATAACTAATAAATGCACCGTAGGCAATTTTGCCATAATGAAGGGGGAAACCAATATAACTAAAGGCTAAAATATCATAGCAGGTTGTCATTAAATAACTGATCAACATCAGGAAAATTGCACCTGACTGATGAGTTTTAGGAATATTCGATAAACTGGTCAAAACATCTTGAATAGAATATCGTTCTAGCTTGTGACTAATTGCCCAAATGGAGAGAGCAAATAGAAGAAAGCCGAGAAAAGATGGCCAAATTTTACGCAATCGATTCATCTCGGAGTATATCCATGAACTGAGGAATATCATAGTATTTAAAATCAAACAGGTATCAATTTGATCGCTTTTAGACAAAAGACAGAACCCTAGAGCTAAACATCCTGTTAGGCTCTAGGGAGGTAATGAAACTAAAAAATTAAGCTGATAAACCTTTACACCCGGATTTCCTCCCTATTTCCTATTCTATCTTTTCTGAATCTAATTGATCGCTGATCAACTTAACGGTTTATTTCAGGTCAGCTAAATAGTTTTGTAAGTCTTGAACTCTTTGCTGGGTCACTCTCGTTAAGCAAGTGGTTCGTAATAAAGGTTCAGCAGTTCCTCCCAACATTTGACTTGATTCAAACTGACAGGTTTTATCTCGAAAAGAAATCCAAGCGCGTTGAGCTTCAATTAAACGTTGTTTTCGTTGGGGTGATAATTGACTGATAAGTTGTTGATAAGTTTGATTCAGTTTTTTATCGGCGATTGCATATTGATCATCGGCGCATTTTCTCATTTCTAAGGTATTCCCATCCGGTTTACATTTAACATTTTGGCTAATCACGGTTGCGGGTTGTGCAAAACTCGAATTCATACTAACCGTAAAATTAGCGATAAAAGATCCTAGAAAAACAACTGATAATAATCGTTTCATGGTTCACAAAAAATTAGGTTAACAATAAAAATTGATCCTAAAAATTAAACA
>NZ_JBJUDF010000146.1:0-3560 GCF_046067725.1 Planktothrix sp. | reverse complement strand
AATTTGACTTTAACCGACATTCCGGTTTTGACAAATCCGGCTTTGTCGTTGGGGAGACTCGCGGTTAAAATCAAAGGTGCATTTTTAGGTGTAATTTCAGCAACGGTTTGTCCGGGTTGAATCACTTCTCCCTGATTAAACACATTCAAGCTAGAAACAATACCATCAACGGGGGAATAAAGATATCGTTCTTGAAGTTTTACTTCGGCCGCTGTAATCAAGTTTTGAGTGTCTTTAATTTGGGCTTGCAACTGCGTCACTTCTAACTCAGTTTGTTGAATTTTTTGCTGGGTTGCGACTTGAATTGTTTTCGCTTCCGCTTTTCTTTGGGCTAATTCCGCATTCAATTGTTCAATTTCAACTTGAGCTTGTTTTAATTCTCCTTGAGATTGGGTAATTAATCGTTGCCGATCTCTGAAACTTTGTTCCGCTTGAAAAATCTGTTCTTGGGTACTATTTTTTTGTGATAATTGTGCTTGAATAATGCCTTGTTCTTGATCCCGCAGATTTTGTTCAGCTTGAAACACTAAATCTTTAGAAATAGCACCACTTTCTAACAGAGGTTTTAACCGTTCTAGTCGTTCTTTAGCCGCTAATTCTCCCTCCTGCAATTTTTCAATTAAGGTTTGAGTTTCTGCTTTTAAGGGTTGTAAAGATTCAACTCGTTCTTGAGTGACTTTGGCTTCAAAATTGAGTTGATCCAGTAACCGTTGATTGGAAAAAATTTGGCTTTTCACTCGTTCAATACTCGCTTGTTGAGCTTGAATTTGAGCCTCGGCGATTGCCGATTGAGTTTGTGCTTCTAAATGAATCCGTTCAATTAAGCTTTGTTTTTGAGTCAGTTCGGCTTTCAAGGCGGTGAGTTGTTGTTGTAATCTCCTTAATTCTGTCGTGGCAATCTGTCGATCTAGTTCGGCTAAAACCTCACCTTTTTTAACAGTTTGTCCTTCTTTTATCAGAATTTGAGAAACTTTTCCTAACTCAACAGGATGAATTTTATAAACTTTTCCTTGGGGTGCTAATTGACCTCTGGCTTGACCCACTTCATCAACGGTTCCAAAATATCCCCAGGCGACAAACGCCACACAAAAAATAAATCCGCCCAACATTAATTGCAGAGGAAAAGACGCTGGCGGTTGATCAAGTAAAGATTGTAAAGCGTTTGACCAGTCTTTTTTTGCAGCCGGAATACTGGATAGATCGGGAGATTTTTGGGCAGCGACATCTGTTAAGGGAGGTGTCACTCTTGGAAAAGAAACAGAACCTGCTATCCCGCCATAAATCTGATCGGTTTGTTCTCTCTCTTCCCGACTGAATTGTAAATCCTGTAAGTATTCCTCCTCTGTAGTTATAGACAATCGGGGGTCTGGGTCATGATCAACATTGGCCTTGAAACAGGAAAACAGTTTATACGGTTTCATAAGGTGATGTCAAAACTAGCCAACAAAAGTTGATATTTCAATGGTTGTTTATGAAATTAGGTTGAATCGGACAACAGCGATTTACTGGGAATAGGGCGGAAAAGACCTCACCATCAGGTTTTCTGGATGAGTATGAGTCCTAACCCGGATGTCCACGACTGCTATAAATCGACTGTTCATAAAAAGCGACGAGTGATTATAGGTGCTATTCAACTAACTACCGCACGCAGATACTCTATAATCAGTCTTTAGGGTTTAAGTTAAGTGATCCCACGTTTAGGCGCTTTGTTTTGGTTTTGATCAGAATCCTCTGTATTTATACTAGGGTAACTTCTAATTTGAGACTGCCAATTTGGCAACTTTGTTGAAGAAGTTCTGTCAATAAAGCCCATAGGCGAAACCTCACGTCTCGATGGGATGCTTCTGTTTCGGGTTTGTTCGTTTTTATAAATCCAGTTGTTGCTGGGCTAAATGGTAGTAGAGTCCTTGAGTTGCCATCAGGTGTTCATGGGTTCCTTGTTCGACTAAAATCCCTCGGTCTAAAACCAGAATACAATCGGCACTTCTGACTGTTGAAAGACGATGGGCAATAATAATCGTGGTGCGAGTACGTTGCATTTGTTCTAAATTCCGTTGAAAACGGTGTTCACTTTCAGTATCTAAAGAACTGGTTGCCTCATCTAAAATTAAAATTTTAGGATGACCTAATAAGGCTCTAGCGATCGCAATTCGTTGCCGTTGTCCTCCTGATAAACTTGAACCTCGTTCTCCAACTTTGGTATAATATCCTAATGGTAAACCCTGAATAAATCCATGCACTTCTGCTAATTTAGCAGCTTCAATCACCTGATCTAAATGATATTCATCTCGATACAAAGTAATATTCTCTAAAATCGTTCCTGAAAATAAATAACAGTCCTGGGGAACAATGCCCATTTGTGTGCGCAAAGAAGGGGGAGAAACATGACGAATTTCATGTCCATCGACATAAATCTGTCCGGTTGTGGGATGATATAACCCTTGCAGTAATTTAACTAAGGTACTTTTTCCTGAACCACTGCGCCCAACAATCGCAATGGTTTGACCAGGTAAAAAGTGAAATGCAATATTTTGTAAAGTATTTGTTTCTGCATCTTCTTGATAGCGAAAAGTAACGTTATCAAAACGGATTTCTCCTTGAATTCTGGGTAATACAATTAACGGTTTTTGGGGGCTTTCTTCCGGTTCCTGTTCAAACACATCATTTAACCGTTCTACGGAAATTAAGACTTCTTGCAATTCATCCCATAATCCCACTAAAGCCAGAATCGGACTAATCACATAACCCTGCATCATATTAAAAGCGACAAACTGACCAATCGTCAATTGATCTTGGATCACCAAATTGACACCAAACCACAGTAAAAATGTACTCCCAATAGAATTAATTAACCCACTCATAAATCCCAAATTAATTCCTAATTTCTGGGCTTTAAACTGAACATTGATTTGTTGGGTTAATTTTTCTTCCCAACGCCACCGTAATTCCGGTTCCGCCGCTACTGCTTTCACCGTATTAATTCCCGTCATCATTTCTACTAAAGTTGAATTTTGATCAGCAGCAGCATTAAATAATTGACGGGAAATCTGCCGTAATATTGGCGTTGCTGCTAAGGTTAAGATAATAATTAAAGGCACAATTCCTAAAATTAAAACCGTGAGCTTCCAGTTGTAATAAAGCATCAATCCTAAATACACAAACCCCGTCACAACATTCAACGCAGACAACAAAATTTGACCGATAAGAAACCGTTGAATTTTCTGATTTTCTTGAACGCGAGTAATGATATCCCCGACACGACGGGACTCAAAGAACTTTAAAGGAAGTTGTAGCGCGTGATAAATAAACCCCCCAATTAAGGTTAAATCCAAACGATTCGATAAATAACTTAATAGATATTGTCGAATCGAAGACAACCCTAAACTCCATACCCCAAATAATAACAATCCCAAGGCAAATACATTCAAACCCGTAAGGCTTTTATTCACCACAACTCGATCTAAAATAATCTGGGTTAATAATGGAGTCACAATCCCAAAGACCTGAATTAAGAGGGATAACAGAATAATTTGTAATCCCAAAAATCGATAAGGCCAAAT
>NZ_JBJUDF010000145.1:0-30087 GCF_046067725.1 Planktothrix sp. | reverse complement strand
GCGGGTGTTGTTGCTGACTCCCAACCGCAAAAAGAATATGAAGAAACCCTGAATAAAGCACGGGGGTTATTAGAAGCCATTCGGTGTCTAAAAGGGTCATAGTATCCCTTTAAGGGCGAGGATACCTCGCCCCTACGGGGTGTGACAGCAATAAACTCCTGACTTGCCAACACCTGCTACACTGAGGGAGAAATTGTATTGTTCTGGATCATGTCTTCCACTGCAACCCCTTTACCGCCTACTTTAGAACGGATGGTACAGCGTTTTAAACGCGCTTCTTCTAATAAATTACGCTATGAACAATTAATGACCATCGCCCAAAAACTCCCCCCCTTTCCTGAAGATCAGAAAATTGCTGATAATAAAGTTCCCGGTTGTGTGTCCCAGGTTTATGTGATTGCTGAGTTAGATGAACAAGGAAAAGTTCAATTTCAAGGCGACTCGGACTCTCAATTAACCAAAGGATTAGCGGCTTTTTTAATTATGGGAATGAACGGACTCACCCCCATAGAAATTGTCGAACTCCAACCAGATTTTATTCAAGAAACGGGGTTACAAGCGAGTTTAACTCCCTCGCGGGCTAACGGATTTTATAATATTTTCCAAACCCTCAAGAAAAAAGCGGTTAGTTGTAATCCGAATTTTCATTCTGAAGGATCAGGAATCTGAAACAATACTTGACAATTTAACCGAGCAATGAATCAAAATTATCTGTGGATAGAAACCTTAAAATTTAATGACCAAGGGTTAATTCCAGCCATCGCTCAAGATGCAGAAGATGGAACCGTATTAATGATGGCTTGGATGAATAAAGCATCCATTCAAAAAACCCTAGAAACTAAAGAAGTTCACTATTGGAGCCGTTCTCGTTCGGAATTATGGCACAAAGGAGCCACATCAGGACATATTCAAAAACTTAAATCTTTATATTATGATTGTGATGCCGATACTTTATTATTAAAAATAGAACAAATTGGCAATATTGCTTGTCATACAGGCGCAAGAAGTTGTTTTTTTACAGAAGTCAAATGTTAATCGGTAGGGGCGGGGTCTCCCCGCCTTTATTCGTAATTCCCTATTCTCTATTATAAAAAAATATGGTAATCAAACTTTATAATACTCAAACTCGCCAAAAAGAAGATTTTCAACCGTTAGAAACCGGGACGGTAAAAATGTATTGTTGCGGGGTGACGGTTTATGATTATTGTCATTTAGGTCATGCTAGATCCTATATTGTCTGGGATACCGTTAGACGCTATTTAGAATATTCAGGATATCACGTCAATTATATTCAGAATTTTACCGATATTGATGATAAAATTCTTAACCGTGCCAAATTAGAAGGCGCAACCATGCAGGAAGTTTCTGAGAAATATATTCAAGCGTATTTTGAAGATATTCGCCGATTAAATATTAAAGATGCTGATAATTATCCTCGTGTAACTGAACATATTCCCCAAATTATTCAACTGATTCAAGAATTAGAAAAACAAGGAGTTGCTTATGCAGTGGATGGGGATGTTTACTATAGTGTGAATCAATTTCCTGAGTATGGAAAATTATCAGGACGACAACAGGAACAACTGCAAGCAGGCGCAGGAGGACGGGTTTCTTTATCTGATCCTGAAGCGATGAAGAAAAAAGATCCCTCGGATTTTGCCCTCTGGAAAGCTGCAAAATTAGGCGAACCTGCTTGGGAATCTCCCTGGGGAAATGGTCGCCCTGGATGGCATATTGAATGCTCTGCAATGGTCAAATCAATATTAGGAAATACCATTGATATTCATAGCGGTGGTGGGGATTTAATTTTCCCCCATCATGAAAATGAAATTGCCCAGTCGGAAGCCGCAACCCATCAACCTTTATCTCGGTATTGGATGCACAATGGCATGGTGCGAGTCAGTGGAGAAAAAATGTCAAAATCTTTGGGAAATTTTACCACAATTCGGGGTTTATTAGATACACCCCTTGACCCGATGGTGGTGCGTTTATTTGTGTTACAAGCTCATTATCGTAAACCCTTAGATTTTACGGATGACGCGATCGCTTCTGCTGAAAATAGCTGGAATACGATAAAAGAAGCTTTATTATTTCATCATGAATATGGCGAAAAGTTAGGGTTTAATCTACAAAAAAAACCAATTGAAAAACAGGCGATTGAACGCTTTAAAACCGCAATGGATGATGATATTAATACACCAGAAGCGTTAGCAGTGGTCTTTGAATTAGCCAAAGAATTAAAACGCGATCGCAATATTTTAGTACATGGCGGAACCCCAGAAACCTCACCAGAAACTCTACAAAAATATTGGCAAACCTTAGTAGAATTAGCAACAGTATTAGGGTTAGAAGCAAAACCAGAGGAAAGTCAGGAGTTAGGATTGAGTGATAGTGAAATTGAAGCGTTAGTTCAGCAACGGTTAGAAGCGAAAAAAGCTAAGAATTTTGCAGAAAGCGATCGCATTCGAGATGAATTAAAAGCATTAGGTATAACGTTAATTGATCAACCCGGAAATAAAACCATTTGGCATCGTTAATTGAAGTTAATCCAGCAGGCTTCTAGGAGATTTAAAATGAAATTGCGGTGGTTTGCAATATTGAGCTTACTAACAGTGGGGGGACTAACGGGACTATGCTTCTCTCCATTGGTGATTCCGGGTGAGGTGACAACCGAGGAAACCCCGGTCAATATTGCTCAAACCACGACTGCATCTTTGCGATCACTGGCTACCCAACGGGGTCTTAAAATTGGTGCTGCGGTTAACGCATTAGCCTTACAGAATCAACCCAATTATCGGCAAACCTTGGCGGAACAGTTCAATTTGGTCACGCCAGAAAATGCCATGAAGTTTCAACCATTGCGTCCGACTCGCCAGGGGTATAATTTTGAACAAGCAGATGCGATCGCCACCTTTGCAAAGAACAATAACATGAGTTTACGCGGTCATACCCTAGTTTGGCACAACCAATTACCCCAATGGTTAACCGAAAAAGAATGGACAAGGGAAGAAGCGATCGCAATTTTGCGGGAGCATATTCATCGGGTGGTGGGACATTATCGTGGACAGGTGATGGCTTGGGATGTCGTGAATGAGGCGATCACCGATGACGGAACCTTGAGAGATACGATTTGGCGACGAACCATTGGCTCAGACTATATCGAAATGGCCTTTCGCTGGGCGCACGAAGCTGATCCCGATGCCCAATTATTTTATAACGACTATGGCGGGGAAGGACGGGGGCGAAAGTCCGATGCCATCTATAGTTTAGTAGAAAAACTGCTCTTAAAAGGAGTTCCCATTCATGGTGTAGGATTGCAAATGCACGTTGGGTTAAATTCTGCACCTTCACCTCAAGCCGTCGCGAACAATATACTACGGTTGTCTGAGTTAGGATTGGACGTACATATTACGGAAATGGATGTACAAATCCAAAACGGGACGGGAACAACAGAAGAAAGATTAGCAGAGCAAGCTAAAATTTATCGCGAGATGCTGAAAGTCTGTTTAGAAGCAAAGAACTGTAAAGCCTTCGTAACCTGGGGATTTACGGATGCGTATTCATGGATTCCTCAATTTACAGGTAATCCTGATGCAGCGTTAATTTTTGATAAAAACTATCAACCTAAACCCGCCTTTTATAGCTTAATAGAACTGTTGAGAGAACCTGTCAAGCTCCGACCCTAAAAATCAAAAGAAATATCTATTTTTTTACAAGAAGACTCCTGTTCAATGACTGATCTTGTTTAATTCTCTCTATTAACTTTTTATTCTTATTGTTAAGAACCTTAAATTTAGTTATAGTATTGTTCAGTTTTGTATCGAGTCATGGATGAGTCATCCCTTCGATGAAAATAGAGAGTTTTTAAGCGTTACCATAAAAAAAGTAAAACTTTAATTGTAACTTAAAACTAAAAAATCAATGATGGGCATTGCTACAATTAACCCGGCAACAGGCGAAACGGTCAAAACCTTTAGCGCCTTGACAGATGCCGAAATTGAGAACGCTTTAGCTCTAGCGGATCGCGCCTTTAGAGACTATCGGCGAATACCCTTTGAACAACGATCACAATGGATGCAGTCCGCAGCAAATCTTCTGGAAGAAAACGCGGAAACCTACGCTCAAATCATGACCTTAGAAATGGGAAAACCCATTACTGCTGCGATCGCAGAAGTCAAAAAAAGTGCTTCCGTTTGTCGTTATTATGCAGAAAATGCAGCCCAATTTTTAGCCGATGTTCCTGTCTCCAGCGACGCCACTCATAGCTTTGTTTCCTATGAACCTTTAGGGGCAATTTTAGCAGTCATGCCTTGGAATTTTCCCTTCTGGCAAGTCTTTCGTTTTGCCGCACCTGCTTTAATGGCGGGAAATGTCGGTTTACTCAAACACGCCTCTAACGTGCCTCAATGCGCCTTAGCCATTGCCGAAATTTTTCAAAAAGCCGGATTTCCTGACGGGGTATTTCAAACCTTATTAATTAGTTCAAATCAAGTCGCTCAAATTATTAGTGATGATCGTGTCAAAGCCGGAACTTTAACCGGAAGTGAACCCGCAGGAGCAAGTTTAGCATCTTTAGCGGGTCAAAATATTAAAAAAACCGTTTTAGAATTAGGTGGAAGTGATCCGTTTATTGTCTTAGAAAGTGCAGATTTAAACGCAGCAATTGAAGCAGGCGTTACCGCACGAATGTTAAATAATGGACAATCTTGTATTGCAGCCAAACGGTTTATTTTAATGTCAGAAATTGCTGATGAATTTGAAAGCCGTTTAGCTGAAAAATTTGCCGCTTTAAAAATTGGTGATCCAATGTTAGCAGATACCGAAGTGGGGCCGTTAGCAACCCCAGATATTTTAGCGGAGTTGCAGGATCAAGTTCAACAGTGTGTTGAACTGGGAGCCAAAGTCTTAATTGGAGGTCAACCCCTAGATTGTCCAGGGAATTTTTATCCGCCGACAATTTTAACCCAAATTCCTGAAGGAGCCCCCGCTTATCGTGAAGAATTCTTTGGGCCAGTGGCGTTAATTTTTCGCGTCAATTCTTTAGATGAAGCCATTACCCTTGCTAATAGCACAATTTTCGGTTTAGGTGCGAGTGCTTGGACAACAAATCAAGCCGAAAAACAGCGTTTAATTCGAGAATTAGAAGCGGGTGCAGTCTTTATTAACGGTTTTGTTAAATCCGATCCTCGCTTACCTTTTGGCGGGATCAAACGTTCCGGTTACGGACGAGAATTAAGCATCCAAGGCATTCACGAATTTGTGAATATTAAAACCGTTTGGATGAAATAAGAAATCTATTAATTTCTAGGTTTCTGTGTCAGTTTTATTGGGTTTTAAGTATCAGGTTCTATTCTTTTTGAAAATATATGAATACAGCACAACTGTTAGTGAAATGTTTAGAAAATGAAGGAGTCGAGTATATTTTTGGTTTACCGGGTGAAGAGAATATGCAAATTCTTGAATCCTTGAAAACCTCCTCCATCAAATTTATTACGACTCGTCATGAACAAGGCGCGGCATTTATGGCCGATGTTTATGGTCGTTTAACCGGACGTGCCGGAGTCTGTTTATCAACCTTAGGCCCTGGTGCCACTAATTTAATGACCGGGGTTGCAGATGCTAATTTAGATGGTGCTCCATTAGTGGCAATTACCGGTCAAGTGGGAACCGATCGAATGCACATTGAATCCCATCAATATTTGGATTTAGTAGCAATGTTTGCTCCCGTTACCAAATGGAATGCTCAAATTGTTCGCCCTAGTATTACCTCTGAAATTGTCAGAAAAGCCTTTAAATTAGCGCAATCAGAAAAACCAGGAGCCGTGCATATTGATCTTCCTGAAAATATTGCCAGTATGGCTGTAGAAGGCTATCCTTTAAAACAAGATAATCGGGAAAAAGTGTATTCTGCTTATCAAAGCATGAATGCTGCGGCGATCGCCATTTCTAAAGCCAATAGTCCCTTAATTTTAGCGGGAAATGGAGCCATTCGCGGAAATGCGAGTGCAGCTTTAACGGAATTTGCCACCCAACTGAATATTCCGGTTGTGAATACCTTTATGGGAAAAGGAGTGATTCCCTATACCCATCCTTTAGCTTTATGGACAACGGGTTTACAACTGCGGGATTATATTAGTTGTGGCTTTGATAAAGCGGATTTAATTATTGCCGTTGGCTATGATTTAATTGAATATTCCCCGAAAAAATGGAACCCTCAAGGTAAAACACCCATTATTCATATTGGTGAAACTCCCGCAGAAGTCGATAGTAGTTATATTCCCATTGCTGAAATTATTGGGGATATTTCTGACTCGCTTCATGAAATTTTAAGGCGTTCAGATCGCACAGGAAAACCCGAACCTTATGCTTTGAAATTAAAACAAGATATTCGCAAAGATTACGAAGATTATGCTCAAGATGATGGCTTTCCGATTAAACCGCAAAAAATTATTTATGATTTGCGTCAAGTGATGGGGCCAGAAGATATCGTTATTACTGATGTTGGCGCTCATAAAATGTGGATGGCGAGACATTATCATTGTGAACGTCCGAATACTTGTTTAATTTCTAATGGATTTGCGGCGATGGGAATTGCCATTCCAGGTGCGATTGCGGCTAAATTAATTTATCCAGATCGTAAAGTGGTAGCGGTGACAGGAGATGGCGGGTTTATGATGAATAATCAAGAATTGGAAACCGCTTTACGAGTTGGAACACCGTTTGTAACATTAATCTTTAATGATGGCGGTTATGGATTAATTGAATGGAAGCAAAACGACCAATTTGGGGAATCTTCCTTTATCAAATTTGGCAATCCTGACTTTGTTAAATTTGCAGAAAGTATGGGATTAAAAGGCTATCGTGTAGAATCAACTACAGATTTAGTTCCAATTCTGAAAGAGGCTTTAAATCAAGAAATTCCGACCATTATTGATTGTCCGGTAGATTATCAGGAAAACTCCCGCTTTAGTCAACGGGCTGGCGGTTTATGTTGTCCTATCTAATTGAGTAGAATCTTGTGTCAGCCGTGAGGAGTTTCAGGAGGTACTGATGTTCTCTTGAAACTCACAATCACTCAAAATTAAAAGCCTTTCTGATGAATTTATTTGATGCACAACATACAGTCACAAATTCACTGATTTTAGATCATTATTCCTTGAAATTCAGGATTTCGCTTCTTCAAGCGTAACGACATCAAACCGATGATTCTGGTCATTGTTAGAATGATAGCTAAAATATAGAGTTCAAACAAGAGATTGAACCATTTGCTCATGGGTCGGAATATCCTCAGACAAAAAAGTTTTTAACTCTTCTGTTGAAGGATGGGATAATGCAGCTAAACGATTACTTTGAATGGCAATACAACGATCAAAAATATTCCTAACAAATCTGCCATTTCCCAGTTCTCCAATTTGAGGTTCAAACTGATTGACGAGATGATACAATAATTTTATGGCCTTTTCTGAAATCAGATAACCCTGTTGTTCACAGTTATTTTTGAAAATTTCTGTTAACTCTAAAGCTGAATAATCTGCAAAATGAATTGACCGAGAAAATCGGGATTTTAGCCCAGGATTAGAGTTAATAAACCGAGACATTTCTCCTTTATATCCGGCAACAATTACGACTAAATCATCTCGATGATCTTCCATCATTTTTAACAAGGTATTGATGGCTTCTTGAGCAAAATTATCTTGACGACCCTCTGGAACAAGAGAATAAGCTTCATCAATAAAAAGGATACCCCCTAACGCAGATTCAACAACTTTTGTCGTTTTGGGTGCGGTATGTCCTAAATATTCTCCTACTAAATCACTACGGTCTACTTCAATAAAATGACCTTTTGATAAAACACCTAAATTTTTATAAATATTACCTAAAATTCTCGCTACTGTCGTTTTACCTGTTCCGGGGTTTCCTGTGAATACAAGATGTCTGGTAATGGCTGGAGCTTTGATACCAGCTTGAGCTTTCATTTGGGCAACTTTTGCCATATTGACTAACTCTTGAACTGTAGATTTTACTGTACTTAAACCGATGAGTTCATGAAGTTGGTTTAAATATTGATTGAGATCATCAATAACCATTTCAGGTTGATTAGAATCAATATTCTGAGAATCACTATTGGATTTCTGAGTGAGTTCCTTACAAACGGCTGCTGCAAACTGACTATCTAATTCTTGCAGGTAAACCCCTAAAAGCTTTTCAGCCGTTTTTTTTGCAGCTTCTTTAGAGGATGCTTCTGCATAAAATAGACAGTCCATTGTTAAATCTTTGTCAGTTTTTTTGAGGAAAGCATAAGCATCGGCGCTACTATTCCATGCAGCCCATAACCAAGAGTTACCTGATGGGCAAACACTAAAAGCGGGATAAATCCATGACATTTGTTAATACTACCTTAAGAGATCTAAAAACAATACAATTATATAAGGTTATATGAAATCTTTCAATGTTTGCTACATATCTGTCTCCTGTAGAAACGTTGCAGGCAACGTCTCTACAGGAGGTTTAGGGTTATTAATCTGTACCAATGCTAACAACCCTGCACCATAGGCAGGTTCATGACGAGGAGAAATAATATTAGCTAAAGGTGCGATCGCATTAATTTCAGTTTCAAATTGATGACGAAAATTAGCTAATCCTTTCCAAACTCCTCCCATAACCACAATTTCAAAGGATTCTGTGGGTTCAAATAAATGATTAATTGCAACTTCTGTAGCTAACGCTAATTCATTCGCTGCATTTTTAATAATAATTTGAGCAATTGAATCACCGGAGGCTGCTACTTGATCAACAATCGGAGCTAAACTCGCAATATCTTTAACTCCCCATCCATGACGGTAAACCAAGGGAATTAATTCTTCCATTGAATGTAACTTGAAAGCTTCTTGAAAAGCAGGAATGAGTTGAGTTGAATCTAAACGACCATCATAGGAACGTAACGCGGCTTTTAACCCTTGAATAGCAATATCATAACCACTGCCTTCATCTCCTAACAAATACCCCCAACCGCCGACCCGTTTGGTGATTCCTTGATGATTTTTTCCGAAGATATGGGAACCTGTTCCTGCAATGACAACAATACCAACCGAGTGACCTAAACCACCGACTAAAGCTATTACACTATCACTATTAATAATAATAGTTTCCGGGGTTAATTTCCAATCAATGGGTAATTTTGAATCGGTTTGAATCTCTTGAACTAAAGTTCTGATCACTGCAATATCTTCAGCACGACCCACCCCGGCTAATCCTAAACTAATCCCTTGAATGGGAACGAATTTTTCTAAGGCTAAAAAACTATGTTCAACGGCTTGTTGAATGGCTGAAATAATGGCATTTTTTGCCGCTTCAATTCCGATGGTTTGATAATTGGATGGCCCGGCTTGTCCGTGTCCTAAAATTTTACCATCAGCACTCATTAAGACACAAACGGTTTTAGAACCGCCACCATCAATTCCTAAGACATGAATCATGGGAAAGATTTAATTTAAAAATTAGGAAAATACAGTTTATTGTTAAGATAACAAGTTATTTAATGGGCGAGGAGACCTCGCCCCTACAAGGTGAATTAGAGATTAATTAACTTTTTAGCGCGTTCTGCACGAGCTTCCGCAGATTCCATAACCTCGGATAATTTCTCAACCGCTTCACCCGGATAATTTTCTAAAATTCGAGTCGATAGAGAAATCCGATGGCGACCTTCATCTAAACTAATCACCATCGCTTTAATGATTTCACCGATGGGAAAAAGATTAGCTAAAGATTCCACATATTTTTGACTGACTTCTTTAATGTGAATTAATCCCGTTACCCCTTCAATATCCACAAAAACACCAAAGGGTTTAACCCCCATGACTTTTCCTTCTACCAGTTGACCGACTTCTAACTGACTAAAACCAAGGGATTGAGACGCTAATCGTTGAGATAAAACAACTTTATTCCGTTCTACATCTAATTCTAAAATTGTCACCGTTAAGGATTGTTCAATTAACGATTCTAAATTATCTTTTTCTAATAGATGCGATCGCGGAATAAATCCCCGTAAGGAATTGACCTCAACGGTAACGCCACCTCGATTAACGCCTGTAACTCTCGCTTGTAAAGATTGACCTTTGTTTTGAATTTCAATGAGGTCATCCCAAACTTGCTTAATTTCTAATTGTCGAATCGAGAGTAATATTTGACCATCAGCATTTTGTTCTCGAATAATCAGAAAATCTCGTTCTTGTTTTAAGGGAAGGATTTGTGAAATATCCTCAATTTCTGCAACCGATATTTCTTTTTTAGGAATGAAACCAGGAGATTTAGCTCCTTTAATGTCAATATATGCACCATCGCTGGTATATGAATCTACCTGACCCTTAACAATCTGCCCTTTATGTAAATCATAACTGTGTTGATCTAGGGCTTTAGCAAAATCATCAAGAGAAAAGGACGGGTTTTTAGTAGCCATAGGAAAAAGTAAAGAAAAACAAAATTAATGAGTTAGGAACTGGGTTATAACCTTGCGCTCATCTTCAATAACACTGCAATCTTTTGAGCATAACACAGTTGGATGGTTTGACTGTTGACGGATGGGTATTAACAGTTGTTTTCCCCTGTTTCCACACCCTACAGCCTGAACCGCTTTAATGTCTGAGTTCCTGGTCAAATAGTGCTTTCACCTCTGTCCAAGCGGCTTGGGCGGCTTCGGCGTTGTAGGTGCTGCGTTGGTCGCAGAAAAAACCGTGATCCGCTTTGTAGCGGAAAATTTGATGAGGAATTTGATATTTTTGCAGTTCAGCTTCGATTTGATCAACTTGTCCCTTTGGAATTAGGGGATCTTTTGTCCCAAAAAAGCCATAGAGAACCCCCTGAATCTCTTTGGTACGAGTAATCGTCGCTGGCCCACCACCGGGAGTCATCGTGGCAATTTCACCGCCATAGAAACAAGCCGTAGCTTGAATATCGCTCAGGGTGGAGGCTAAATAAACCACATGACCCCCAAAACAAAACCCAATGGTGCCGAATTTGGGGGTAACGTTAGGACGGGTTTTCAAATAGTTCAGGGTAGCTTGAATATCGCTTAAAAGTTCTGATGCGGTGGTTTTAACTTTATATTTTCGGCCTAATTCCACATCGGCTGGAGTATAACCGATTTCAAAACCAGGGGCTTGACGTTGATAAATGGCGGGTGCGATCGCAATATATCCTTCTTTGGCGATGCGTTCGGTCACGTCTCGAATATGGGAATTAACCCCAAAGATTTCTTGAATGACCACCACACCCGGAAACGGCCCTTCTCCAGTGGGTTCAGCGAGATAGGCATCAATTTGTAATTCCCCATTAGGAACCTGAATCTGAGTGGTAAGAATGGGCGGATTTGTCATACTTTCACCTTGTTATCAATAATTGTTAATCTTAGATCCAAATATACCTTAATCGGGTAATATAGAAACTATGAAATTATCTAAATCTACTTCAGCATTAAGAGGTTATTCATCAAAAATATTAAATATAAATATGAAATTAATCACTATATTCTCAAGAAAAACCATTACGGTTCAATGTTAACTTTGAAACGGTAAGGGATTATATATAGCAATCCGATTTGATTGGTGGTAGAGGCAATTCATGAATTGCCCCTACGGTAAGGATTTGAGTCATAGAGGTTATGACAACCGATTTAGACTTGCTATAGCATTACAATATCAATGAAACATTGAGGAGTGATCGGAAAATGGAGCGAGGCTGTTCAGATCTGAAAAATCAAGAGCTTGTTAATTTTGTTTTAATTGCTTTGGAGATGTAAAGATGGTTCGATTTTATATTCAGCCTGATAGCGATATTCCAGCATCTAACCAACTATTTAATCAAATTCGGTTTGCGATCGCTTCTCGCCAATTTCCCCCCGGACACCGTTTACCCAGTACCCGTCAACTGGCAATGGAAACAGGATTACACCGTAACACCATCAGCAAAGTTTATCGACAGTTAGAAGATCATGGCTTAGTGGAAGCTCTAGCGGGATCTGGAATTTACGTGCGAGCGTTAGGTCATGAAGGCGGATCTCGGTTAAATTCACCGGTTTTAGAACAGTATCCCGAAGCGAATCAAATTATTCAACGGAGTTTAGATGAATTACTATCTCAAGGATGCACCCTCAATCAAGCCAGGGAAATGTTTTTAGCAGAAATTGATTGGCGGTTACGTTGTAGTGCTAGAGTATTAGTCACAGCACCGACTCAAGATATTGGTATTGGACAATTAATGGCGCAGGAATTAGAAGAATCCTTAAAAATTCCCGTGCAATTAGTCCCCATTGAACAGTTAGCCGACCTATTAAAAAAAGTGCCATCGGGAACTGTTGTCACCAGTCGTTATTTTATTGGACAAGCTGAAGCTATTGCGCTGCCAAAATCCGTCCGAGTGATTCCCGTTGATATTTATAATTTTGCTAAGGAAATAGAATTAGTTCGAGATTTACCCAAAGGAACTTATCTCGGAATTGTCAGCCTGAGTTCGGGTTTATTACGAGCTACAGAAGTGATTATTCATAGTTTAAGAGGCGATGAAATTTTAGTCATGACCGCTCAATTAACTGATAGCTATAAAATTAATTCGATTATTCGGACAGCGCGAGTTGTTGTTTGTGATCAAGCCAGTTATAACCACGTTAAAGATCTGATTCAAGTTAACCGAGAAGAACTGATTCGCCCGCCTCAATTGGTCTATTGTCCCAATTATATCGGTGCAGAATCAATTAATTTACTAAAACGGGAGTTAGGTTTAAATTAAACTCAACCCGCGAGACCTTCTGGGGATGTGGAGAATGCAGTGATGGGGTGAGAATCCGATGAGCAACATTTGCGATAAAATTGATCCACTCATCAAACGATTCTATGGAACCATCGATTAACTTGAGACACGCGATCGAACAACGTCGGGCGGTCAGGTCATTTCAATCGACCTTGATTCCTCCAGTGATTCTATCAGAAATCCTGCGTTTAGGGTTGAGATCGCCTTCTGGATTTAACTTGCAACCCTGGCGGTTTATTATTGTCCGCAGTCTCGATAGTAAAGAAAAGCTCCAAGCTTGTGCGTTTAATCAACGACAGGTAACAGAAGCTCCTGTCGTCTTAATTTGTTGTAGCGATCGCCGGGTAAGCGAACCCGATTATATTGAATCTGTGATTCAACTCGGTCGAGACAAAGGATCAATAAACGATAGCTATGCCGATTATATTCGCACAGCCATTCCCAATGCCTTTGAGCAACACCCTTCCTTTGACTCCATAGAAGCCTGGACAAATCGCCAAGCCATGTTAGCCGTTGCTCATATTATGATTGTGGCACAAACCTATGGCGTCGATAGTTGTCCGATGGAGGGATTTATCGCGGCTGAAGTCAAAGCTAAATTTAACATCCCAGAAGAGGTTGATGTTTGTTGTCTGTTGGCTTTAGGATATGCGACACAACCGTTTAAAAAATATGGGGGTAGATTTCCCGTTGAACAACTCTGTTATGCAGAATCCTATGGGGAAGGTTGGAAAAGTTAATTCTTCATTGAGCTTCCAAATTACTCCAATAAAATTTATCTCAAATTCAACATCTAAAGTTTCAATTGTAGAATCTGTCACTGTCTAGGGGCAACATTATGAAAACAGCCATTTTAGAACCCAAACCTAAACCTCAAACACCCCAACCTACATCAAAGATTCAAAATCCGGTCGAGGAAAACCTTAAAAATCCCTTTTTAGAGGAAGAAACACCCGCACAAAATCTCCCAGAAAATCCCTTTGATCCCCAAGATTTAGAGAATTTAAGTTCACCTGTTGAACCGGAACCCGAAGCAACTCAATCTGAAGTTGAGGAAGAAGAAAAACCCGTTAGTCAACGATGGAATCCGATTTTACTAGCTCAAGTGACTGCGGTTTTAGTTGTCGTTTTTGGATGTATTTATACCCTGACTCGTCCCTGTGTGATCGGAGAATGTCAGGAAATTCAAACAGCCAGAGACTTTAATCAAAAATCCAAACAAACCATTGAAACCGTTGCATCGGCTCAAGCTCCTTTAATTGCTCAAGAGGATTTACAATCGGGGATTAAACTCTTAAAAACTATTCCCTTTTGGTCGCCACATTATCCTGAAGCTAAAGCTCTGTTATCCATTTATAATAAAGAATTCAACGAGTTTAATGCTGTCGTAAAAGCGTTAAAAACTGCGACAAATGCTTCAACCCTGAGTCAAAATCCGCCCCATGAGATTAAAGATTGGATGAAGATGCAATCTCTGTGGGAAGAAGCCATCGCCCTATTAGAACAAGTTCCCAGTGGGAGTATTGTTTATCCTTTTGCTCAAGCTCGATGGCAACAATATCGAGCCAATTTAGCCGATGTCAGAAGTCGTTTAAAATTAGAACGAGATGCAGAACAAATTTTAACCAGCGCTAAAAAATCCGCTCAAGTTGCAGAAGCAAGACAAGGGGTGGCAAAATCGGCGGAAAGTTGGCAACAGGTGTTTGAAACTTGGCAAGTTGCAGCCAATACTTTAGCTACTATTCCCTATGGAACAACAGCTTATCAATCAGGACAGGTTTTATTAGCCCGTTATCAACCGAAATTAGAAGAAGCTCGCGATCGCAAAACCATTGAACAAGTGGGTTTAGAGGCTTATAATCAAGCGGTTAATAATGCTGAACAAGCCCAACTTTCAGAACAACGAGGGTCTTGGTCGGAGGCGGTGACTGATTGGGGTCGTGCTGTTAGTTATGCTAAACAAGTTCCAGCGAGTAGTTCTTATTCCGCTAAAATTCAACCGCTTTTAACCAGTTATAATGAAGCCTGGAAACGGGCAGATGTTCAATATCGGGTCGCGTCTCGTTTAGCTAAAGCTCGTCAAGATTTAACGAAGTTGTGTAGTGGAAATCCTAAAGTTTGTAACTATAGTGTCACGGAAAATTTAATCACAGTTCGTTTAACGTCGGATTATGTGAATAAAATTCAATCCACTGCTAAAGCTGCTGATCAAAGTGGAGATTCTAAAAAACGTTCTGAAGCAGAAAATCACGTTCAAACGTTGAAAGTTGCTTTAGAAACGATTAGTCAAAATGCTCAAATTTCCTTGGAGGTTTATGGAGCCAATAACGAAAAAATTGCCACCCACGTTCCTTTACAATAAGCTTTAAAAACCTATGGGTTGAAAATCTGAGAAACCGGGTTTCTTAACAACAATCTCGGTTGAGATACAAAAGCTTTCTGAGAAACCCGGTTTCTGGTTCACTTTTCCTAAATAATTGCGGTGGTTAGTTTATGAGACGATAGAGCTTCTTGCTGTATCACTCGCAGATCCGCTAGAATGACTAATAGTTTCTGAAGTCTCAAATGGAAACAATGCTAAACATTGAATATCTGACAAGCCCAGATGGAGAAGCGATCGCCGTGGTGATTCCTATTGCTCTATGGCGACAACTTTTGCCTAACGAAGAATCTTCCTTGGAGGAACTGGGGGAAGCGGTAGAAGACTATTGTTTGAATAAAGCGATGAATGAAGCTGTTAATACTCCCTTGCTTGATCGAGCGATGGCTTTGGCTTATCTTGAGGAATAATGCTCTTGGAAGTTCAATACCGTCAGGCTTTTCTAAAAGACTTGAAGCAACTTAAGAGTTCGACATCATACCAACGCATCTATGAAGTTGCGTTTACAACTCTAGCAGCTATCAACACTTTGGAGGAGATTTCTGACATTAAAGCCATGAAAGGTTACAGTGGTCGCTATCGTATCCGTATCGGCGATTACCGTATTGGAATAGAGGTTAATGGTGATGTTATAGAAGTGATGCGGGTTCTACATCGTCGAGAATTTTATCGTTATTTTCCGTAAGTTTTGGAAATTAAAATTTGTTCATGAGAAACGCGATCGCTTTCCCTAAAATTATTACAATAAAGTGCGATCGCTTTTTTTAGACTGCGATCGCTCTGTCTACAATGATGAGAAGAAAGTACCAGCGCAATATTTTAACCGCTCAAGGCTGAGAAACCGGGTTTCTTAACAACAATCTTGGTTAAGATTCAAAAGCTTTCTGAGAAACCAGGTTTCTTAACAACAATCTTGGTTGAGATTCAAAAGCTTTCTGAGAAACCGGGTTTCTTAACAACAATCTTGGTTGAGATACAAAAGCTTTCTGAGAAACCCGGTTTCTGGGTCACTTTTCCTAATTATTATCAGAAAATGCGAACACTGTTTTTTAATCGGGCGATCACTTTCCCTAAAATTATCACGAATAAAGTGCGATCGCTTTTTTTTAAGACTGCGATCGCTCTCTATATCATTATCAGATTGATATCATGGCAGTAGCTCAAATGAACAGGCGGAAATTGAGCTATTTTTTACCTCCAAAAAGTTTATATACTCCGTATCCAATAGCAGCCGCCGCCGCAACAGGCGCAGCCGCAACGATGGCAGTACCAGCAATTGCACCTCCCCCAACAACTCCACCGATACCTGCAAGGGTACCCATAATTGCAGCACCAGAAGCACCACCAGCTACGGTTGCTAAACCAGCACCCGCTATACCAGCAGCAGCCCCAATATTTGTAGCTGTTCTTGCCGCTGCACGAGCATCATTCTCTTCTTTAGATAAGTCAGGTTGGTCTTTGAACAAAGTTTCATTCATTATTTTTGCCCCAAGATAAGCTGGGCCTGCTGCCAATACCGCAGGGCCAGCCGCCATCCCACCACCAACCACACTACCTGCTGCGGCTAAACCCGAAGTAATTCCTGCTCCTGAAGTTGCTGCAACAGTTAACCCTGTAGCTGCACTGGCAGCCGCGCCTAGCGCAGCACCAGTCTCTGCAACGGCTTTGGCTGTTTTGACTGTATTTCCATCAATACCCGTAGTTTTTTCTACAACAGTCTCCACACCTGTTTCAACACCTTGTTCAACGACTTGACGGGCGATATCTTCAAGGCTCATATTTGTAACCCCTAATTTGATGCTTTAATACTGTCTTTATTATTTCTTAAATATTAACTTTTTGTCTAGCCTAAAAACGTTCAATTTTGCCAAAAAATTTTATTGATTTTTAAGGTGTTGTATATAAAAATATACAAAAATATCTTAAAAAGTCAGTTAAGGTGCGCTATAATACACAAAATACTCGCATCTCCTAGCCCCAATGAATCTCAAAGAACTGTTAAAAGTCGCTGATAAAATAGTCTTTGCTCAGACGGGTCAACACCTTGACGATTTAGAAGAAGCGGTATTGCGGGGAACTCTACAACATGAAACCTATAAACAAATTGCCAAAGATTTTGATTGTTCAGAGAGTAATGTGAGAAATACGGGATCAAAATTATGGCAGATTTTTTCAGAGGAGTTAGGGGAAGATATTAGTAAATCGAATTTCCGTTCAGCAATGGAGAGGTTACAAAACTCTATTCTTTTCAACTTTGCACAAAACGTAAGTGGTAGTTTGAATATTTGTGGAGAAAGTAGACATCCGCCAGATATACCCGACCCTATCAGTCTTCAAGAAAACCTTTCTAACTTCAAATCTTTTGAAACGCCTCATCAAGATTTAAGTGAAATGCCAGATTTGGGTGGGTTTTATGGTCGCATTTACGAACTGGAAACTTTGAAAACTTGGATCATAAAAGAACAATGTCGCCTCATTGCAATTACGGGTATTAGCGGGATTGGAAAAACAGCATTAGGGGTTCAACTGGTTCAACAAATTAAAGATGAATTTGAGTTTGTAATTTGGTGTAATTTTGACCCTTCTCGGACTTTAGCAGAATTTCAAACGAACTTGATTTCGTTTTTTTCGCAGTCACAACAACGAGATTTATCTGTCAGTGTTCCCAAAGCTTTAACTTTAATCAAATATTTACAACAGTATCGCTGCTTAGTGGTTTTAGATAATATTCATAACCTTTTTAGAAGTGGAGACTTAGCCGGAAAGTATCAACCTCAATATGAAGACTATCAAACTTTTTTTAAACAGATTAAAGAATTATCTCATCAAAGTTGTTTATTGTTAATGGGTTGGGAACAACCGAGAATCGTTACTGAAGTTAAAAGCAAAAATTCTGTAATTCACAGTTTACAATTAACAGGTTTAAATCTTAAAGCTGCACAGGAAATCTTGAACGATTATGGATTAACTAAAATTGATAAAATTGAGACAATTGTTAAACGTTATCAAGGTAATCCCCTCTGGTTAAAAAGTATAGCAAATGTGTTGGAAGAGTTAGGAGAAAGTGCGACAAAAGTGTTGTTAAATGATCCTTTATTTTTACCTGAAGAGGTAAAGGAGAGTTTATCCCAACAGTGCGATCGCTTATCAGAGTTAGAAAAACAAGTAATGTCTTTATTGGTAGCAGAAAATCATCCAGTTAGTTTAGTTAAATTATTAGAAAATAGTAAAATTATTTCAGCCGATTTACTCAATGCTCTACAATCTTTATTCCGACGCTCTTTAATCGAAAAACAAGAAAATTACTATATTATTTTACCTATAATTAAACAATATATAGCAAGTCTAAATGATTTGTAAAAAATTCTGTAGGGGTTGGGTCTTCCAACCCTCTTTAATAGGTTTTATAATTTCTCGATAAGTCGGGTTCTGCTTCTATACAACCGATGAAGTCTGACCAGTCTTGGGTTGTGCTTTCTGGGATTTCTTGCTGGTTCGACTGGCTTCCCCTACGCGACACCGACCCAGTTAGTAAACTTCATCATGTGTCCCGATGTCGAGCAGAACAATGATTTCACTATTGGTTTCTGTATGCTGTTCAATCGAGAATACAATACGACAATCATAGCCACAAGAACAGGACTGAAGACCGTCGAGTTGACCACTCAGTTTGTGTGTACCCAAGGCTGGGGCAAATACATCTGCTTCCATTTGTTCAAGGGTTTCTTCAATGCGTTGCTGGAGTTCAGTGTTTCGCTTTACAAATTTGCGGAATGCCCGTTTGAATTTTGGGGTTAGAACCAGCATTCTCATGCTTCTGGCTCCTGCAAAGACTGGCGCAATGTTAGAACAATATCGTGGGCTGACTGGTATCTAAATTTTCCGGCATGGAAATCAGCCAAGCTTTTTTTTGCATCCACAGCTATTTCTGCCCGGCGACTTTCTTGGTGGCGGTTTTGCAGAATTTTGATCAGCATTTCCTGCTGTTCGTAGGGTAGTTGTAAAGCAGTTTCTAATACTTGGTCAAGGGTATTCATAGGATTAGCCTATTGCTTCTGATTTTGAAACACCAAATGCAAATTTGATTAAATTGTATCACTCATCTTTAACTGTTGCCAGCTACGATGATATTATGTCTTTCTGGATGGTATCTAGGTTGATCATATTTGTTGATTTTCTCTTATTTATTGGTTGTATAATATAATTTTCAATCTTGCTCTAAATTCTTCTTGGATTCTTGCTCAAACCAATCAATTAACTGTTTAACTGTTAATTCTTGAATGGGAATATTTTCGGTTTGAGACACTTGTTTTAAAGGATTTAAGGAAGCCATCAATAACTGAGTAAAAAAACTATCAAAATTCGCATCAACTTCAATATTTTCTTGAAAACTCGAATCATTTCTAACCCAATTCTGGACTTGTTCAGGTTTAATATTTTCAATAACAATATCTTCGGTTTGAGAAATTTCCTTTAAACAGCGTAACGCATAAATCGCTAACCGCGTTGAAAACTTTTCCTTAGAGGATAATAACGCCGCATCTACTTGAATTGCTTCTTCTTGAGTCAAAAATTCCATAGTTTTACTCGATTATTTAATATAATAGTCATAACTAACAGTTAGAACAAAGACTAACGCAATAGTGAGTTTTTTTCTTCCCGGTTACCTCCTATAATTAAATACCCACATCGATGCTCGCCATTCACAATCCAATGGGTTCTTTCTACGGTACAATCTTCTAAAATTGCCCCAAACATTTCTAATTCATGACCACACACACTGGGAAAGGATTCGGCAACATTAGAAATAGCACAATTATGTTCTGTTAAAATATAATGTTCTCGATGGTTGTTCGGTTCGTCTGATTCCACCGAATACCACTCCGCCATATATCCTTCAGCTTTTCGCAATTCTACTAATTTTTCCACCCGTTCTTTTAACGAACCTTTGCCAACTTTTCGCCGATATTCCAGAGCTTTACGTTGCCATTGTTTTTGTAAAATTTGACTGACCTGTTCATGTCCGACGGTTTGCGCTAAAGTATCCAAAAAGGAAATTGCAAACTCATCATAACGGTTCGGAAAACGTTCCCGTCCTTGATTCGTCAATTCATAAACGTGCTGAGGTCGCCCCATCCCCACCTGAACCGAGTTATAGGCAATTAAACCCTCGAATTCCAAATCTTTGAGATGGCGACGAATGGCTTGGGGACTAATTTCAAGGGTATCTGCCAACTCCTGGGCCGTCGCCTGTCCCTGTTTGAGAAGGAGTTGCAGAATATCGTGTTTCGTGGATTGCTGCTGAGTGGTGGCCATCGTCTTAACAAAAATTTATAAATTTGGACTTTGACAATGCACTTGTTGTTAATGTAGCTTAAAATAGACTTAAGTAACAAATCCGTTGCTTAAGTCTATAGCCTACCACCCGTCTGCCATCCTTTGAGAACCATCGAACACTAAATTTAACGTTATGAGTGCTTCCGTTAAAACCCTAGTCAACCAACCGTACAAATACGGTTTTGTCACTGATATTGAGTCAGACACCATTCCTCGTGGGCTCAGTGAGGACATTGTGCGCCTGATTTCGGCTAAAAAAAATGAGCCGGAATTTATGCTTAACTTCCGTTTGAGAGCCTATCGCCAGTGGTTAAAGATGGAAGAACCCACCTGGCCCCACGTTAACTATCCGCCCATTGATTATCAATCCATTATCTACTATTCTGCTCCCAAAATTCAAAAGAAAAAAGAAAGTTTAGAAGAAGTTGACCCCACTTTATTAGAAACCTTTGAAAAATTAGGCATTCCCTTAAGCGAACAAAAACGTTTAGCGAATGTGGCGGTTGATGCAGTTTTTGATAGTGTTTCTATTGCCACAACCTTTAAAGAAAAATTAGCAGAAGTTGGAGTCATTTTCTGTTCCATTTCCGAAGCCGTACAGGAACATCCTGACCTGGTAGAAAAATATTTAGGAAGTGTCGTTCCCGTTGGCGATAATTTCTTTGCTGCGTTAAATTCTGCGGTTTTTAGTGATGGGTCGTTTGTTTATATTCCCAAAGGCGTACAATGTCCGATGGATTTGTCTACCTATTTTCGGATTAATAACGGCGATTCGGGACAGTTTGAACGCACTTTAATTGTAGCAGAAGAAGCGAGTTCTGTCACCTATTTAGAAGGGTGTACCGCCCCCATGTTTGATACCAATCAACTGCACGCCGCTGTTGTAGAATTAGTTGCGTTAGACAATGCGGAAATTAAATATTCTACGGTACAAAATTGGTACGCTGGAGATGAAGAAGGCAAAGGCGGAATTTACAATTTTGTCACCAAACGGGGATTATGCAAAGGCGTGAATTCTAAGATTTCTTGGACACAGGTAGAAACCGGGTCTGCTATTACTTGGAAATATCCCAGTTGTGTTTTAGTAGGCGATAATTCAGTGGGTGAATTTTATTCCGTTGCGCTGACAAATAATAAGCAACAAGCCGACACCGGAACTAAAATGATCCATATTGGCAAAAATACCCGCAGCACGATTATTTCTAAAGGAATTTCTGCTGGAAAATCTGCTAATAGTTATCGCGGGTTAGTGAAGATGGGGTCGAAAGCTGAAGGCGCGAGAAATTATTCTCAATGTGATTCTATGTTAATTGGAGACCGAGCCCAGGCGAATACTTTTCCCTATATTCAAGTGGAAAATAATAGCGCTAAAGTTGAACATGAAGCTTCTACGTCTAAAATAGGAGAAGATCAACTATTCTATTTTGCACAACGGGGAATTTCTGCTGAAGATGCTGTCTCGATGATGATTAGCGGTTTCTGCAAAGATGTGTTCAATAAATTACCGATGGAATTTGCCGTTGAAGCCGATAAATTATTGAGCTTGAAATTAGAAGGTTCCGTTGGTTAATCTATTATCAATTGTAGGGGCGAGGTTTCCTCGCCCATCCCCGTTATCAGTGCAAAAAATAAAACCCAGACTGCGTAAATCTCACAACTCACAACCATGATTAAAGAAAACAGCGAAATTATTCTATCCGTTAAAAATTTAACGGCTAAGATTGATGATAAAGACATTCTCAAAGGGTTAAATTTAGAAATTAAAGCTGGAGAAATCCATGCGATTATGGGTTTAAATGGTTCAGGGAAAAGTACCTTTTCTAAAGTTTTAAGTGGACATCCGAGCTACGAAGTTACCGGAGGAGAAATTACCTTTTTAGGTCAAAATTTATTAGAATTAGAACCAGAAGAACGCGCCTTAGCTGGAATTTTCTTAGCCTTTCAATATCCGATTGAAATTCCAGGGGTCAGTAACTTAGACTTTCTGAGAGTTGCCTATAATGCTCATCAAAAACATAAAGGATTAGAAGAATTAGATGCCTTTGATTTTGATGAATTAGTGCGGGAAAAAATGGAAATCGTGAAAATGCGCGATGAATTTTTAGAACGCAGCGTCAATGAAGGCTTTTCTGGCGGAGAGAAAAAACGCAATGAAATTTTGCAAATGGCATTATTAGAACCGAAATTAGCCGTTTTAGATGAAACAGATTCCGGTTTAGATATTGATGCGTTGCGAATTGTTGCCAATGGCGTTAATCAATTAACCAACGAAAATAACGCTTTATTAGTGATTACCCATTATCAACGGTTACTCGATTATATTGTACCGGATTATGTTCATGTGATGTCCGATGGACGTATTATTAAAACCGGAACCAAAGAACTCGCCTTAGAACTCGAAGAAAAAGGCTATGATGATGTTGTTGCTTCGGCAATGGTGGGGGTTTAATGAATAATATTGCAATCAAACCAAAACGGGAAGTGTCCTATTTAAACCATCTGTTAGAACAAATTCAAAGCGGACTTTCTCAACCGTCTCCTCAAACTTCTTTTGCATCTGAAGTGACCCTTCAACTGCAAAATATTCGGGATCATGCCTTAACTTGGGTTAAAGAATTAGAAATCCCCACAAAACGAGATGAAGAATGGCGGTTTACCGATTTATCTCCATTATTAGAACATCAATTTAAAGTCGCTTCTTTTGTTCCGTTAGAAGCCGAAGCGATCGCACCTTTAATTATACCGGAAGCCGAACACAAACGGATTGTCTTTATTAATGGGATGTATGCACCTGATCTTTCAGATCTTCAAGACATTCCCGAAGGAATTTTTATTGGCAATTTAGCACAACTTCCCGAAAAATTACAGAAACGTCTTCCCAATTATCTCAGTCAACAACAAAGCAACCAAGACGTTTTTTCTACTCTCAATACCACCGGGTTTAATGATGTTGCTGTTGTTTGGGTTGAAAAGAATAAAACTCTTGAAACCCCCATTCATTTATTATTCATCGCCTTACCAGATAGGTTTCCGGTGATGAATCAACCCAGAGCCTTAATTGTAGCAGAAACAGGCAGTTCATCTACTGTTATTGAACATTATGCAACCGCCGAAGTTTTCGGATGTTCAGATCAGGTCAACGTACAACCTTATTTTACTAATGCTGTAACCGAAATTTACCTCGAAGAAAACGCCGAAGTCAACCATACAAAGCTACAACGGGGAGCAGGTACAGCATTTCATATTGGTAAAAATGTTGTTTTCCAAGGTCGAAATAGTCGCTACACTTGCAATGCCGTGAGTTTAGGAGCTAAACTATCTCGACATAATTTAGACATTTATCAACAAGGAGAAGGCACAGAAACCACCCTCAACGGCTTAACATTAATTGGTAGTGAACAGTTAGCCGATACCCACAGTGCCATGATGCTCAATCATCAGCATGGAACATTTAATCAAATCCATAAATGTATTATTGATCACAAGGCTCATGGCGTTTTTAATGGTAAAGTTTTTGTACCCCAAACGGCACAATTTACCAATGCTAATCAACTGAGCCGAAATTTATTGCTATCTTCAAAAGGAAGAATAGACACCAAACCTCAGTTAGAAATTGTGGCGGATAATGTTAAATGTTCTCATGGTGCTACCGTCAGTCAATTAGAAGAAGATGAAGTCTTCTATTTACGAAGTCGGGGGTTAAGTGAAACCCTGAGTCGTCATCTGTTAATTGATGCTTTCGCGGCAGAAATTATAGGCAAATTGCCCTCCGAAACGTTAAAACAGGTCTTATCCCGTTGCGTTTCCTGTCGCACCGAGTTTAGTTAACTCCAGAAACCGGGTTTCTCATCAAAAATTTTACTTCAGAAACCCGGTTTCTATATTAGCCCAAAATTAAATTTAAGGATATTCAAAATAATGCTAACTCAAGAAAAAACTCTCGCTGAAATGGTTCGTCAAGACTTCCCAATTTTACATCAAGACATCAACGGTCAACCGTTAGTTTATTTAGATAATGCCGCCACCTCTCAGAAACCTTTAGCGGTCTTAAATGCCATTCAAGACTATTATCAAAATTATAATTCTAATGTGCATCGCGGGGTTCATGCCTTAAGTGCAAAAGCAACCGATGCCTATGAAGCGGCACGGGTCAAAGTCGCTCAATTTATTAATGCTAAATCTTATCAAGAAATTGTCTATACTCGCAATGCCAGTGAAGCGATTAATTTAGTTGCCTATTCTTGGGGTTTAAATACTTTAAAAACCGGAGATGAAATTATTCTCAGTGTCATGGAACATCACAGCAATTTAGTTCCTTGGCAAATGGTTGCCCAAAAAACGGGTGCAGTCATTAAGTTTGTGGAATTAACGGAAACTCAAGAATTTGACTTAGAACAGTTTAAAACCTTAATTTCAGACCGAACAAAATTAGTGGCTGTTGTGCATATTTCTAATACTTTAGGTTGTATTAATCCCATCGAAGAAATCACTCAAATAGCCCATGAATACGGTGCAAAAGTGTTAATTGATGGTTGCCAAAGTGCTCCTCATACGCCTTTAGACGTGCAGAAAATAGATTGTGATTGGTTAGTGGCATCCGGTCATAAAATGTGTGCTCCAACGGGGATTGGATTTTTATATGGGAAATTAGAATTATTAGAAGCAATGCCACCCTTTTTTGGCGGGGGAGAAATGATTGCTGAGGTGTATTTAGATCATTTTACTGTCGGAGAATTACCCCATAAATTTGAAGCTGGAACTCCCGCCATTGGAGAAGCGATCGCATTAGGCGCAGCCGTGGATTATTTAATGTCAATTGGCCTGGATAAAATTGCTGATTATGAACATGAATTAACCGCTTATTTGTATGAAAGATTGCGAGAAATTCCTGAATTAAAACTCTATGGCCCCCTACCCAATGCCAAAGGGGAAGGAAGAGCCGCCTTAGCTTCTTTTAGTGTAGATGGAATTCATGCTAATGATTTATCAACTTTGTTAGATGATGCTGGGGTTGCTATTCGTTCAGGACATCATTGCACCCAACCTTTACATCGTTATTTAGGCGTTAATGCCACCGCCAGAGCGAGTTTATATTTCTACAATACGAAATCAGAAATTGATGTGTTTATTGTGGCATTAAAAGATGCGATCGCATTCTTCAAACAAATGATGAATTAACAAAAAACTAACATTACGAGGGGTTCAAGAAACTGGAAGAGAAAGGTCAATTAATATGATTTACGATTGACCTAAAACTTTTTCAAAGGGTTGAGGTGGACTCAAGTAATATCCTTGAGCATAGTCAACGCCAATTGATCTAACCGCTTGAAATATTGCTTCCGTTTCTACCTCTTCAGCAATGGTTTTTAATGCCATTTTTGAGCAAAATAATGGATCATTTCTACTGAGTTTGCAAATCGGAGGAAAACAGAGTTAACTCAAACCCCAGTAAAAATAGAAATAGATGCAGAAATTACTAACTTTACTTGACAATTTTTTGGGACAGAACAATTCTTCCCATATTGATTTGCGATGCGACCCCTGTTGAGGATGCTGGTTTAGAACTTAACCAGTTGACACCAAATTGTAAATGAAGAGATAGCGTGATAAAAGCCGCTAACAATAATTTTTCTAACATAATGACCTTCCCCCTTGCTCACTGTCTTACCGCACGCCATTTTCTATCTATATCTATAGTAATCAGACAACATATCCCTTCTGTATGATTCCGCACAATCTCTATAAGTGATATAATTCACATAAAACTTATGATTCAAATCACAAGAGGTTGAGACTCAACCGTCAACCGTCAACCGTTAAGGGTAAAATAACCCAATAAGAGGTTTTTTGATAGATTGGGAGGCAAAATGCTGGCGTATATCCTAGCGATCGCAGTAGGTTTGGGGAGTTTTGCCCTTTATATGGCGGCTTTCTTCTTTCCAGAAATTCACCGCAAACGGGACTTTTTCTGGAGTGGAGTCGGATTCTTTTATGCACTGATTTTGTGGGTCTGTGCTGGACGAATTACGGGCGCTGTGCTTTTAGGTCAACTCGCGAGTGTATCCTTATTAGTTTGGTTTGGGTGGGAAGCTCTAGCACTGCGCCGAGCATCAACCCCCGTTGAACAACAAACCCCCATTCCGGCGGATGTCAAAAATCGACTTAATGGCTTTCTCGGTCGTCAGTCCCCCGTCATTTCGCCTCAAACCACCCCTAAAATCAATCTTGCTACCCCTGCTGAACCCTTATCAGAACTCAATTCCGGGGTTGCTGAACCTGCGATCGAAGTTCATGAGGAAACTCAACCGGAACAGGTTTCACCCTCTCCTGATGTCGTAGAAATTCAAGACCACCAAATTGTAGAAAAAATCGAAGAACCCGTGAGTTCTTCAGAAACCGTTGAACCTGAAATTACGGTTGAAGAAATACCAGAAACTCCAACGGTTGAACTGACTCCAGTTAAAGCGGTTACACCGACTGAAACCCCTGAAAACGTAGAAGAAAAACCCCCCATTTCTTCAGGAAAAACCCCAGCAAAAACCATTACTCAATCCCAAAAATCGATTCCGGCTTTGGTGGGAATGGTATCAGGTTTGATTGGGAATTTCACAGGTTTATTGAACAAACAACCCAAAACCAAAACCCCAAAACCAACAACTCCTAATCTATCTCAATCTTCTCAACCTGATCCCGTTTCCCCAACTTCAACTGTTGTAGAATCAACCTCATCACCAACGGATTCTGTAACCTCCGAATTTGCCGAATTTGAGGATTTAGAAACGACCATTTCCTCGACTTCTGAAGGTGTTGAGACGGAGACTCAAGCAGAAGTTGTTGTTACAGAACCCGAAACAACAGAAACATCTGAACCTGTTGAAAAACAAACTCCTTCACCCTTTGAAGAAATTATCAGCCCCCAGGTAGAAGTTGTTGAGATTACCGCAGAACAAGTTAATTTAATTGTTGACGATACTCAAGAATCTGTCGTGGAAGCTATATCTTCCGTTGTTGTTCATTTAGAATCCGAAAATATTGAGGAAGTTGTTAAGGTTTCAGACCGTGAAACCGCAACAGAAACCCCTGAATCTGAGGAAACTATTCCGCTTCCATTGGTTGCTCCCAATGCTCCTAACCCGGATTTAAAAGCAGCAGCGCAAAAACCAATAGACCCTAATTCTCCCTCTGAATCAAAATCGGAATCATGACAAATTGGCTATGTGTAAAACAATGTGGGGCTTGTTGTCATCTCGACCCCACTGAACGTCCTGAATTAGAAGATTATTTAAACCCAGAAGACTTACAACTGTATTTAAGTTTGGTTGGGGAAGATGGATGGTGCATTCATTTTGATACTGAAACTAGAGAATGCAAAATTTATGATCAACGGCCTCGATTTTGTCGAGTTCAACCGGATGTTTTTCAAGAGTTATATGGCATTGAACCGGAAGAATTAAACGATTTTGCCATTGATTGTTGTCAACAACAAATTGAAGGGGTTTATGGATATCCTTCTCCAGAAATGGAGCGTTTTAATCAAGCCGTTGAGTGTAGTTTCAATCCTTAATTAATCATAATTTAAAGGGAGGTTTTACCCTCCCTAAAAGGATAAACTCCGCGTTCGCGTAGCGTTGGCATCAGCCAAAGAATCTGACTGTACTCTTGCTGAATCATCAGAGATCCTTCCTTGCGCTTCGCTGCATTCAGGATGACAATTTTAAAGGGCTTTTGACAATCGGATTTATTATTAATAGTAAAAGTAATGGCAGAAACCTGGTTTCTCGGAGGTGTGTACAAGCTGAACGATTTACTGTTATGATTGAGTTAATATCTCATCATTCCCAGACTTTACCATGAGTCAATGTCTTAACCCTGATTGCCTCCACTCTAATCCAAAAACGACTAATTTTTGTCAAAAATGTGGATCTAAGTTACTTTTAAAAGAACGATATCGAGCCTTAAAAATATTAGGACAAGGGGGATTTGGTCGAACGTTTCAAGCGGTGGATGAAGATAAACCGTCTCAACCCTATTGTGTCATTAAACAGTTTTTTCCCCAAGCTCAAGGAACGAATAATCAAGAAAAAGCTGAGGAACTATTTAAACGAGAAGCGATACAATTAGAACAGTTAGGCAAACATCAACAAATTCCTGAATTATTCGCCTATTTTAGTCAAGATCACCGTCAATATCTCGTTCAAGAATATATTGAAGGAGAAAACTTAAACCAAGAATTATCTGAAACCGGGGCATTTTCAGAAGATAAAATTATTAAATTATTAGAAAATATTTTACCTGTTTTAACTTTTATTCATCAACAACAGGTGATTCATCGGGATATTAAACCGGAAAATATTATTAGAAGAAAGAGTGATCATAAATTCGTTTTAGTGGATTTTGGAGCCGCCAAAGCAGCGACTAGAACGGCGTTAGCAGTGACAGGAACGGTGATTGGTTCTGCGGGATATGTCGCACCGGAACAAGCGGTGGGAAAACCAACTTTTGCCAGTGATTTATATAGTTTAGGGGTGACTTGTATTCATTTATTAACTAATATTGAACCGTTTGATTTATTTGATATCAGTGAAAGTGACTGGGTGTGGCGAGATTATTTAACGGTTAAAGTGAGCGATCTCTTAGGTCAAGTGTTAGATAAACTGCTGCAACAGGGAACGAAAAAACGCTTTCAAACGGCTCAAGAAGTATTAGACGCTTTACAATTAACCGTTAACCTAACATCCTTACAAACACCCCAACCAACACCCCAACTCAAGATCGAATTAAAATCAGCTAAAGGGGTTAATTATGATCAATTAGAACTATTTTTGAAAGCCGGAAAGTGGAAAGAAGCTGATCGAGAAACGGCTAATAAAATGTTAGAAGTCGCTGGGAGAACACAGGATAGAAGGTTAAGGGATGAAGATATTAATAATTTCTCCTGTGAGGATTTACGCACCATTGATCAGTTATGGGTCAAATACAGTAACGGTCACTTTGGTTTCAGTATCCAGAAGAAAATCTGGCTAGAAATTGGGGGTAAAATAGACTATGAGACAGAAAAAAAGTTAGGCGATCGCGTTGGATGGAGAAAGAACGGTAGTTGGATGAACTATGATCATCTAACCTTTTCATTCCAAGCTCCCTTGGGTCATCTCCCTCGTGTATTTACATCTGGTTGGGGCGGGGGTAAGGGTGGTGTTCTTGCGTTGCTTCTCTCGCGTCAAGAACTGTAAGTTGTAATTTCTAACAATTTTAACCCTTTGTCAAGTCGAGTTTTTGGGGTGTCTGTTTGACCCAATGGTTAGGGGGTTCAGAAACCGGGTTTCTTAAGTTATCTTTCTATTAATAGCAAAGGTTAAGACAGAAACCCGGTTTCTAGGAGGTGCTGGTGGGGGTCAGAAACTGGGTTTCTTAATCAATCTTTCTATTAGCAACAAAGGTTATTGCAGGAACCGGGTTTCTTAATCAATCTTTCTATTAACAACAAAGGTTAAGACAGAAACCCGGTTTCTAGGAGGTGCTGGTGGGGGTCAGAAACTGGGTTTCTTAATCAATCTTTCTATTAGCAACAA
>NZ_JBJUDF010000144.1:0-4919 GCF_046067725.1 Planktothrix sp. | reverse complement strand
TAGCTCGGTTGCGAATTTGTCGAGCCGCAAACCAAGATAACATTTCATCCAAACTAGGGAATATTCCCTTTAAGTTTTCTTCAAGATGACTCAAAGGAATTGCAGCCCCAATTTCTACATCCTCTGAAGTTTGTTTAAGTTCCAGTAGTTCTGTAACGGATTCTAAAGAAATTAAAATCGGGAATTCTTGGCGATGGTGACTCATTTCTAAGCCTAAATCCGTTGCTCCTGCAACTAATTTAGCATCGGGATATTGTTGTAAAAGCTTGAGAACCTCGGAGAGTTGAAGCGGACAAAAAAATTGTTGATCTGAGGTAAGATAATGAATAGAATTAAACCCTAAGTTAAGTTGTTTTAAACGTTCACTAAATTGATCACAAGGATACCTATGATTAACGATTTCTGCAACTCGACGAATGGGTAAATAACCCGTACATCGACATAAATTTCCTTCTAAAGATTCATCATTAACCTCGTTTTTGTAGTACGCGGTAAACAAACTCATAATAAATCCGGGGGTACAATAACCGCATTGAGAACCCCCCAAACTCACCATCGCTGTCTGTACCGGATGTAAACCGTTTTTCCCCACTCCTTCAACCGTAACGATTTCCCGTCCCGCCATCGTCGCCAAGGGAATTAAACAACTATTCATCGCCAGATATTGGGGGCGTCCGTCCGCACCCTGACCCACAACCGCCACTGTACAAGCTCCACAGTCCCCATCCCCACACCCCTCCTTCGTCCCCACCCGTCCACTGTGGCGCAAATATTCCAACAAGGTCAGGGTCGGGGAACAATCTTGAATCAAAACCTTTTCACCATTAATTGTTAAGCTGAAACTGTTGTTTTGCATAGGTTGTAGCTTTTCAAGGTCAGGATTGATTGTTATACCATCTCTGCACAATTATTAAAATTTGTCAAGATCATCTCGGAAACACTCAATCGGGAGCTTAAACAACAGATAAGATGATGATTATGTTAATTAATTCTGTTTACTATTCCCTATTCTATGAAAGATTCTGAACGCCTGTTTTTTATTGCTTTACTTCCTCCTCAAATTATTCAAGATGAAATTACCGAAATTAAACACTATTTTGCTCAAACGTATAATAGCCGTCATGCGTTAAAATCTCCTCCCCATATTACCTTACAACCTCCGTTTAAATGGTTAACAGAAAACTTGCCAATTTTAGAACAGCATTTAAGCCAATTTGCGCTGGACGTTTCCCCAATTCCCATCACTTTATCCGGGTTTAGTGCCTTTCCTCCCCGTGTTATTTTTGTAGATGTGATCAAAAATCCAGAATTAATTAATATTCAACAACAGTTAATGAATCACTTAGAAAACCAACTCAATATTGTTCATGAAGTTTCTAAAAAACGTCCATTTTCTCCCCATGTAACCGTTGCGTTTAAAGATTTAACTCGAACTGCATTTAAAGCAGCATGGCTAGAATTTGCCCAACGTCCAATTTATTTTGAGTTTACTGTTCCTCAATTAACGTTATTAATTCATAACGGACAAAACTGGAATATTAAAGCAGAATTTCCGTTCCTCAATTAAGTTTATTCTGAATCATTAATCCTCAGTTACTTGCTGCCGTAACTCTTGAACAACTTGCAAACTTAATCCGGTTACTTTTACAATTTCCTCATCATTTAATCGCTCTAGTAAGTTTCGAGCAATTTCACGCTTTTCTTCTTCTCGTCCTTGTTCTCGTCCCAGCGCAACCGCACCTTGTTGATCATAAATAAACATTTCCCGACGTTCTAAATCTTCTAATTCCTCAGCCGTTAAACCCGCTTGATTAGCAATTTCAAAAGCTCGGTGTAGTTCAGGAATATCATCCATATTTTCAGGAATAGAAGTCAATGATCTCGCAAATTTGATAAAGTAAATCCATTTATCCGTAATGGTTTCAAGCTGATCAAGTTCTTTGGTAAACTTAGGCAATTCAACAAAGACTAACTCAATATCATTATCCTGATAATACCAGCCTTCTGACTTTTCTCGATAAACAAAACGGGAAATCATTAATTCATGATCAGCGAACATCTCAAAATCAGTAATGGTTAAAGCAATGACAGGTTTAAGCATACGATAGCCTTCTCCCGCTTGTAATTGAAACGAGTATGTTTTAGCTGCATTAAACAAAACTCTTTTGCCAAAAGATTGTACGTTTAAAACCTGCATTTCAATAATGACTAATGTACCGTCATTCAGTCTGGCTTTAACATCCAAATAGGTATCTTTTAAGCCAACAATTTTAGGCGGTAAGTTGGGATTGATAATTTCTAAGTCTATAATGGTAGAATGACCGTTATAAACTAAGGCGTTGAGAAAGCTAATGAGAATATCTTTGCTTTCGGTAGAACCAAAGATCTTTTTAAAAGCGTAGTCTGTTTTGGGGTTGATAAATCTCATCATTTTAATCTAACCTCTTTTTTACCCTTTTACCCTCAATCCTATCAAACCAATCATATTCAATTAATAACAATTTTCATAACAGGATAGGAAATAAAATCGCCAAAACAGAACCAAAAAACTTGACAAAATCCCCCATCGGGAAGATAATGTTCTTAGGGATAACTTGACTATACACTTGACTTAAAAATCAACGCTCAAAACCAGTAAAGCTTTCCTGCAACCAAGTTAAAATTTCTGCATTCACCCGTTCAGGACATTCATCATGGGGACAATGACCCGCATTCTCTAATTCAACTAATTTTAATTGAGAGTGATATTGGGAATATTGACGGGGGTTAGCCAATTGAATGGGAATCAAGCGATCTTGTAAACCCCAAAGCAATAAAATCGGAATATTCAACTGTGGAAATAAGGTTTTAACCGCAGGGCCTAAGCGGGGGCTACCCATCGTTTTAAAAATAGAACAAAATGCCCGTGCTGCCCCTCGTTCTAAAACAGGAGTAACTAAAATTTCAACTAATTCATCCGTAATCGCATGGGGATTATTATAAGCTAACTGTACCCAACGACGGATAAAACTAGGACGACGAGCCAGAGTAAAAAATAATCTTAAAACGGGCGGAGAAGCGACAATATTTTGTACCGTTTCCACCACAGGAATTGACCAAGGTGGTAACATTTCTAATTGTAAACCCGGGTCAGGAAGACTAATTAAAACTAATCCCTGTGCTAATTCAGGATATTGAGAAGCCACCATGACACTAATCAAAGAACCAATGGAATTACCCACTAAAATTGCAGGTTCTCCGATAAAAGTCTTCCAAAAGTCATAAACTTGATCCACCCATAATTGAGTGTTATAGGGAGCAATTGCCTTTTCTGATGCACCAAACCCCAATAAATCCAACGCATAAACCGTATGGGTTTGACTGAATTCGGCTAAATTGTGTCGCCAATGTCCAATGGATGCCCCAAAGCCATGTAAAAAGATCATCGGATAACTGGGACGAGCAGCGAGGGACAAAGGGGGGCGAGTATAGGCGTAGCGAATGCGCCAACCCCTCCAAATCCAGTCTCGTTGACACCCAACTTGGTTTTGCCAACCTGTGGAACTAACCAAACATCCTCCCATCACAACATAACTTTACATTTTCTAATCTTAACGTTTCTGGAATTTAGGTTAAATTGGGGACAGAATATCGATTGAGTGAGTACAATAAACAATTGTAGATCTATCTCACCATCCTATTAATCGCTTGCAAACTTCTTTAATGCCTGTGACCGATAAAAAAATCAATCGCAATTTGCCTCCAATTAACGAAAATATCCGATTTCCCAAAATCCGGGTCATCGATGCAGATGGCTCTCAACTGGGGATTATCACACCCCGTGAAGCCTTACGGGTAGCGGAGGAAAAAGAACTCGACTTGGTATTAGTCAGCGACAAAGCCGACCCTCCTGTCTGTCGCATTATGGACTATGGCAAGTATAAGTACGAACAGGAAAAGAAAGTTCGAGAAGCCAAGAAAAAACAACACACCATTGATGTTAAGGAAGTCAAAATGCGCTACATTATTGACGATCACGATTACAAAGTGCGCGTCAATCAAGCCAAACGCTTCCTGCAATCAGGAGATAAAGTCAAAGCTACCATTATGTTTCGAGGTCGAGAAATTCAACACAGTCACCTCGCTAAAGAACTCCTCGACCGCATGGCTGTTGACTTACAAGAATTGGCAGAGGTGCAACAAGAACCCAAACAAGAGGGACGCAGCATGATGATGTTGCTCTCGCCGAAGAAATAGACCGGAACCGTTAAGGTCTGCTTAGATCAATCCTCGTTCAACTTGAAAACCCACACTTCTCGTCGAGTAAGTGTGGGTCGTTCACAATATGAATCCTATCTCCGTAATCAATACACATTTATAGGGCTACCCATTACAGTTAGGACATTTCTAAATCCTGAAATTCCTTTACTGTTCCCTGTTCCCTGTTCCCTGTTCCCTGTTCCCTTGCGCGTAGCGCTATAGAGCCCGGATTATTAAAAAAACATAAAATCATGTCAAAAAGTGCTAATTTACGTTAAAATTGGCTGTTATTAAAAAAAATACCGAACTAAACTCTTTAAGAACAATCAGCCACACAGTTTTTAGATCAACGGCTGAAACCCTGATTCTATGGTGAGCCAGCTTGCGATCTTTGAGTCTGAAACCCCTCGTACCTGTCACAAAGTGCCCGCAGTATTGTCACCAAAAAACTCAGCTTGAAAGCCTTGACTGATTGTTTTTAATCGGTCTATGGGTGGTTTCCCATTGAAGTTTGACTGAATCACGATTGTAGAAATTTATGACACAACATCCTCAAGACCCTAGCGTTGAGCCACTCGAAAAGTTTTTTGTGGTGGGAATAGGGGCATCAGCCGGAGGATTACACCCGTTAGAAATATTGGTTACTAATTTACTCCATCATCCGGGTGCCGCTTTTGTGG